>MUCJ01000001.1 GCA_002816715.1 SAR202 cluster bacterium Casp-Chloro-G3
GGGAGACGTCCCCCTCTCCTCAGTCCTCTCCCACCAGTGGAGAGGATGCCACTAAGCAAGTCTTAGCTGCCTTCACCATTGTAAATCCCATACCTTCACCAAAGTGGTAGGCGACGCTGTAGCGCACCGCCGCCGGGTCTATCACGTCGCCGGAAATTTGCTGCCCGGAAATTTGCTCCATCATCGATGTGACCTGCTGGTCGGCGATGCCGCAGGGGACGATGTGGTCGAAGTAGGACAGGTCGGGGTTCACGTTGATGGCGAAGCCGTGATGGGCCACCCCCCGGCTGATCTTCACGCCGATGGCGGCGATCTTGCGTTCGCCGACCCACACGCCGGTCAGCCCTTCGACCAGTCCGGCAGCTATGCCAAAGCTGGCCAGCGACCGGATAATGATCTGTTCCAGCGTCCGCACGTACTTGAGCGGGCCGCCCCAGTCGCGCAGGTTAACCACCGGGTAAGCGACCAGTTGACCGGGGCCGTGGTAGGTAATCTGGCCGCCCCGGTCGGTCTCCACCAGGTCAACGCCTTGCTGGGCTAGCTGGGTCGGGGTCAGCAGCAGGTGTTCATCTTTGCTCAGGCGTCCCTTGGTGTACACATGAGGGTGCTCCAGCAGCAGCAAAGTGTTGGGCTGTTTGCCATCGTGTACCTCCTGGGCCAACCCGACCTGCAAGCCCCAGGCTCGGCGGTAGTCGATTGTCCCCAATTCGACAATGCGGCAGTTAGGCGGTGGCATCAGCGTCTTAGTAGATGGGCGTGTCGGCGTCAATGGCCTGAATGCGACGCTTCACCGACTGCAAAAACGCGCTGGACTCGGCCCCGTCGTTGATGCGGTGGTCGAAGGACATGCAGAGGTTCATCATTGACCTGATGGCGATGGCGTCGTTGATTACCACCGGCCGCTTCTGGATGGCCTCGGTGGTCAGGATGGCCGCCTGCGGGTAGTTGATGATGGGCTGCGACACCATAGAACCCAGCACGCCCGTGTTGTTCAGAGTGAAGGTGCCGCCCTGCACGTCGGCCAGGGTCAGCTTCTTTTCGCGGGCGCGGCCGGTCAGGTCGCCCAAGGCATGGGCCAGCCCGGCGATGCTGAGACGGTCGGCGTCGTGAATTACCGGCACGATCAGGCCATCTGGCCCGGCTACAGCGATGCCTATGTTAACGCGCTTTTTCAGGATGATTTTGTCGCCGCCCCAGGTAGCATTGAGACTGGGGTTTTCCCGCAGGGCTTCTACCACCATCTTGATGACAAAGGGCAGGTAGGTCAGATCGACGCCCTCCCGTTCTCGGAAGGCATCTCGCAGACCATTTCTTACTGATACCAGGTTGGTGACATCAGTCTCAACGGTGCTCCAGGCATGGGGTATCTGCGTCACGCTGCGAACCATCGCTTCGGCAATCATTCGGCGCACCGGGGTCAGCGAGATGTGCTGCTCGTCGGCATCTTCATTCAAATGGGGTGCCGACGGCTGAGTTGCTGGTCGCGAAGCCACAACTTGAGGGGCAACTGCGGGAGCGAGGGTCTGAACTGGGCCAGATTCAAGAAACTTCAGCACGTCGTCGCGGGTGATGCGGCCACCCATGCCGGTGCTTGGCACCTGGGATAGGTCAATGTTGTGTTCCTGGGCCAGCCGCCGCACCGCTGGCGACAAACGGGCCGGTTCGGCGACCGCCGGTGTCGGCGCAGATGGCACTGGCATGTCTGGCGCTGATTCTACTCCGCCCCCAGTTGGGCCGCCCTGCTTTACGTCTTTGTCCAAGTAGCCGGTGGTGCTGACTTTGGCGGGAGCAGTGGTGGTCGGTGCCGGTGACGATATTGGAGCTACTGAGGCTGGCGTTTCCAAAACGTCGCTAGATTCGATCTCAGCGATGGGCGCGCCCATCGGGATGGTCTCGCCCTCTTGGGCCAGAATTCGCAGCAGCTTACCGGAGACCGGCGAAGGCATCTCCATAGTCACTTTGTCGGTGACCACCTCCACCAGCGGGTCGTACCGCTCAATCTGGTCGCCAGGCTGCTTCAACCACTTGCCAATGGTCCCTTCGACCACCGATTCGCCGACCTGGGGAAGCTCAATTATCAGAGCCAAGTTCTACCGCCCTATATGATGTTTCAAAATCAATACGCCGCCAGCTTCCGCAACGCCTCGGCAATTTTCTCGGTGTTGGGCAGATAAGCGTCTTCCAGAGTCTGGGCAAAGGGCATGGTGGGTATGTCCGGGCCGCATAGGCGCGTGACCGGCCCGTCCAGGTACTCAAAGGCTTCATCTGCCGCCACCGCCGCCACCTCCGCGCCCACACCGCCGGTCAGGTTGTCCTCGTGCACCACCATCAACTTGCCGGTCTTCTTTACCGATTCCAGGATAGTCGCTTTGTCCAGGGGTCGCAGACTACGCAGGTCAACCACTTCGACATCAATGCCCTCTGCCGAAACCACTTCCGCCGCTTCCAGGCAGTAGTGAAGCATTAGTCCGTAGCTGACCAGGGTCAGGGTGGAACCGGCGCGCTTCACGTCGGCTATGCCAATGGGCAGCAGGTACTCTGCTTCCGGCACTTCGCCCCGCACCATTCGGTAGGTCTTCTTGTGTTCCAGAAAGATCACCGGATTGTTGTCGCGGATGGCCGACTTCAGCAGCCCCTTGGCGTCGTAGGGCGTGGCTGGCGCGACTACTTTCAGGCCGGGGGTGTGGAAGAATAAAGCCTCCACGTTCTGCGAGTGGAATAACCCGCCGCGAATCCCTCCGCCGTAGGGGATGCGCACGACCATGGGGACGGGCAGGTTGCCGTCAGTGCCGTAGCAGACCCGTGCCGCTTCGCCAACGAGTTGATTCACGCTGGGCCAGAGGAAGTCGGAAAATTGGACTTCTGGAATGGGGCGCAGGCCCCGGAAAGCCGCGCCCAGGGCGATGCCCATGATGGACGCTTCGGCCAGCGGAGTGTTGATTACCCGGGACTCACCAAACTCTTCAATGAATCCCTGAGTGGAAAGAAAGACGCCGCCGCGTTTGCCCACGTCCTCTCCCATCACGAAGACTTTATCATCGCGACGCATCTCTTCCCGCATTGCCTCGCGGACTGCCTCAATTACGGTCTGAACGGCCATATTTCCTTAAATACCTGGTTACTTAACTCTACGGTTGGTTAACAATGCTTGATAGTAGGCCCCTTCTCCCTTGATGGGAGAAGGCTGGGATGAGGGTGATACCCCTCTCCTCATTCCTCTCCCACCAGGGGAGAGGATGCCTTTCACTACATTGTCGTATATTCTCGTGCTTAAAGCTCGCAATAGAAAGACCATTCAATCAACGAACAAATTATCGAGCAGGGTTGACGGGTCGGGAAGCGCGGCGGCGTCAGCGGCGTCGGTGGCCTCATTGATGGCGCGCTTCGCCTCGGCGTCAATCTCCTCGACCTGTTCCTGAGTGAGAAAACCCTGTTCAATCATGTAGGCGGTCATGGTGATTACCGGGTCGCGCTGGCGCAGGTTTTCCACCTCTTCCGCCGGGCGGTAGCGGCGGTCATCGTCGTCGGTGGTATGGGGCATGAACCGCTCCACCTTCATCTCCAAAAGCACCGGGCCTTCCGCCCGAGCGTGAATAATGGCTTCTCGGGTGGCTTCATAAACGGAGACCAGATCCATGCCATCCACCACCACTCCGGGAAAGCCGTATCCCTCGGCGCGGCTGGCGACATCAGCGATAGCCATCTGACTGCTCTGGGGCACCGATATGGCATAACCGTTATTCTCGCAGACGAACACCACCGGCACCTTGTGCACTCCGGCGAAGTTCATCGCCTCATGGGTTTCGCCCTGGCTGGAGGCCCCGTCGCCGAAAAAGACCAGCACGACGGTTTTTTCGCCCATCATCCGACAGCCCAGCGCATAGCCTACCGCCTGGGTCAGCCCGGCGGCGACCACATTGGAAATCTGAATAATGTTGTGCTTCAGGTCGGCACCCTGTAGGGGGAACTGGCGGGCGTTGCTGTACGGTTCGCCAGCCTTGCCCATGAAGGACTTCATAACCTCGGTGGGGGTCAGGCCCGCGGCCATTTTGATGCCCAAGTCACGGTAGTAAGGGAACAGGAAGCAATCGCCGTCTTTCCGCGCCGCCAGCAGACTGCCCAGTTGGGCGGCTTCATGGCCTTGGGCTGAGGCCGAAATCGGCACCTTGCCCTGGCGGTTCAGCATCCAGATGCGCTCGTCCATGGTGCGTACCATCACCATTTTACTGTAGTACTCGACCAGGTCTTGCGAGGTTAGGCCCTGGGGCAGGCCGTCAGCCTGGGCTGAGCCTTTGGCGCTATTTTTTCTAGGACGTTTGGGGGCTCTGGCTTGCGTCATTGTTTACCCCGTTGGCCATGGCCGAAAAATAAACCGGGGGCATTCAAAGATGCCCCCCGGTCGGGTTGCAGTGTACGATTCAATGCTGCGAATTATCTCAGTGAGAAACATTGGTGTTGCCACACTAACACTCCCTTGAATTGGGTCAATTATATAATGTCAGCGGGTGCCGCCGCAAACCGAAATTGGCATCTATTTCCGCGATTTGGCTTAACCTTTCAGTTCGACCGCTTCCAGCAGCAGCAGTATAGCGTTTTCGGCTGGAATAGCTTTGGCTACACCCCGCCCTGAGCAGCTTCAACGACAGCCTTAATCCGCTGGAGGGTCTGGCGCACATTTTTTTCCAACTCGGCTTGGCGGGCCGTCCCTCCCCCAAACAGAAATCGGGTGATGCCAGGGAAAAGCCACAGGACTTCAAAAGATTCGCTTAGTTGGGTGCCACCTTCAACGGCGTTCAGGTGGTAACGCCAGCGGGTCTGTACGCCCAAGATAGGTTGAACCACCTCAAAGGCGAAGACTCGGTCCGCCTCGACTTCAGTAACCCGGCAGGAAGTCGACCACTTGAAAGCACCCCGGCGGTTGGAACCGCGAAACCACGCGCCAAGGGCCGGGCCATCGGCGCCCTTGATCCACCGGCAGCGGTAGCACTCAGGGCTCCACTCTCCCATGCGGGTTACATCGCTGAGAGTTTGATAGACTTCGCGGGCGGGGGCGTGAATCAGGACATTTGCGGTTCCGGAGAGCTTGGCCAAGACGCTAACCTATACTGGCAATTACTGAAAATATAAAATGATCTGGGACTGGATATGCGCTGGCAGATTCGGTTGCCATTACACGCCTCATTCTTTGTACGTTTTGCACCTATTCAATATTGTGACCAAGCGCCCCAGGAGTGTCAACGCTAGGGCAGTTTGTTCTGACAAAGAACTTACCCAGCTAACCCCGGCAAACGCCAGAATTAATCTACCGGCACGCCACCGCAGTCCAGCATTGTCCAGTTCCTGCTGGGGACTCCCTTCTGCTACCGGCATCCACGAGAGATTGGCTCATGATGGCTATTGACACCCCGGAGCAGTTGTGATAATTTTCACTAGGCTCAATTCGGGCCAGGGTTTTTAGAAGAAAATCGGGTGGCGGCGATAATATAATGCCTCTGACAGAACCCAATATGTTAACCAGCGTCGACTGGATTAATATCCATAATTGGTTAACTTTATTTTGGATTTTCTTTCCCTTGATGATCATCTTCGCCTTTTCCATGATGATCGCCCACGCAGTCATCCCTTCGGGTGTCATGACCGGCCACTTCCCGCCGGCACTGAGTATGCTGCGCATTCCTTTAACCATTATTGGACTGATCGCTTTTGGCGTGGCGGTGGTTCTCCTGGTCATGGTGGCAATGATGACTCCCGGGATGATAGATAATATTTGGGGTCGTTTCTACGTCTGAATCATTGGTATTGGCGGGAAGCCGCCGTTCCCAGCGAAAATTGTGACTCGTCTCTAAAGTTAAGGAAATAGGTACAGCGGCACATGAGGCCCAGCGCAAATATGTTACCCCTAGTCCTGGTTGGACTGATTGTAACGGCCATCGTCGGATTCATCATCGTCGTATTGGCTATTTCCTGGTTTTCCAATCCGCCCTTTGGCCTGGGCAATGCTCCGCCCCAGCCCATCGCGTTTCCCCATACGGTTCACGCCGGTTCTGTTGATCAGGGTGGCGTGGGCATCCAGTGCGAGTTCTGCCACCGCAACGTGACCAAAGGCGAAGCAGCGACCGTGCCGGCGGTGGAAAACTGTCTCTTCTGTCATAAGCAAATAAATGCCGAAAATCAAGCCGAAGATACCCCCGTGAACCTGGCCGAAATTCAGCGGGTGGTAGACCGCTTCAACGACAACAATCCCATCGACTGGGAGCGGGTTCACCGATTGCCCGACCACGTGCGCTTCGTTCACGAGGCCCACATTCGCTTCTTGACGCAAGGTGAATCACGGACAGAGATCCTGCCCATTGGTGACGAACAGCCAATGCAGCTTCCCCTGACGGTGGGTGAATCTTGCTCGGTGTGTCACGGTAACGTGGCCGGTATGACTGAAGTCCAGCCGCAGGCCGGACAATCCCTGAAGATGGGCACTTGTGTCGACTGCCACAAGACCAACAACGCACCCACCGACTGCACCATCTGCCACAAGTGACAGAGTGACACCAGGTAAAGGGACACTAGGTAAAGGCATCAACGTATGAAATTTACACGGCGCAACTTCCTGGCCTGGGCGGGCATCTCCGCGGTGGGAGCCGTTGGCTGTGATGTTTTCGGTAGCGAGGGCCAGGAGCTGAGGCTCCAGAGTCCGGTAATGCAACCGGAAGACCTGGTCAAGGGCCGCGATAACTGGTACGCCACTTTGTGCCGCCAGTGTCCTACCAGTGAGGGCGTGCTGGTACGAGTCATGGAGGGCCGGGCCAAGAAAGTCCAGGGCAACCCCATGTATCCAGTGAACTGGGGCAAGCAGAGCGCCCGTTGTGACGCCGGTTTGCAAGCCCTGTATCATCCGGAACGTCTGGCTGGCCCAATGCGGCGCACCGGGGCGCGCGGCTCCGGCGAGTTTGCGCCCACCACTTGGCAGCAAGGTCTGGATACGCTGAGCGCTCAGTTGGGCGAGCGGGGCAATGGCCTGTTACTAGTCACCGAGCCCATCCGAGCCCATCAGGCGTTGATTTCCAGCCGGTTTGCCAACGCTTTTGGCGGCCGTCACCTGGGGTTTGAGGCCTTGGATCAGACCACCTACCGGGCGGCGGTGAAGGATGTCTACGGACAAGACCTGCTTCCCGACTTTGATTTAGCCCACGCCAATTTTCTGCTGTCCTTTGGGGCCGATTTCCTGTCGACCTGGGTCTCGCCAACCCGATGGTCGGTGGGCTACGGCGATTTTAGGCAGGGCGAAGGCCGTACCCAGCGGGGCACCCATGTCCAGGTTGAGCCGCGTTTTTCGATGACCGCCGCCAGCGCCGACAAGTGGGTTCCCATCAAGCCGGGCATTGAGGGTTATTTGGCCCTGAGCCTGGCCCACGTCATTATTTCTGAGAATCTGCAAGCTGTCAGCACCGATGTTAACGCTTTGACCGGCGGTCAGGGCGCGGCAGCACTGGCTAACTTCAGCCCCGACCAGGTTGGCCCCATGCTGGAGCTTCCGGCGGCGATGCTCAAGGGTCATTCTCCGGCGGATTGGATTCGCGAACTGGCCCGGGATTTTGCGGGACACACTCCCGCCCTGGCCATTGGCGGCGACAGCGCGGCGGCTCACAGCAACGGTCTGTTCAACCTGGAAGCCATTTATGCCTTGAACTATCTGGTGGGCAGCGTCGGCGAGGTCGGCGGAGTCCGGTTCAATCCGGGCAGCCCGATTGCTGATTTACCCGCCGCTTCTACTGTCGGGACTATGGCCGACTGGACTAGTGTCGCCGGTGACATCAGAGAGGGACGGACTCGTCTGCTGATGGTACACTCCGCCGACCCAGTCTACGGCCTGCCAGCGTCGGTGGGCTTTGGCGATGCCCTGAATCGTGACGACCTATTCATCGTCAGCTTCTCGCCTTTCATGAACGAGACTACGGCGATGGCTGACCTGATTCTGCCCGACCGAATCTATCTGGAAGACTGGGGCAGCGATATTCCCGAACCCGCGCCAGGCTATCAAGTCTTAGGAATACAGCAGCCGGTGGTCAACCCGCTCAGCGACCTTGACCCCCGCAGTTTCGTTGATGTCCTTCTCAGTACCGCCCAGGAGTTGGATCGCGACGGTGACCTCCCTTGGGGCAGTTTGCAGCAAGCCCTGCGGGAAACCTCCGACGCTCTGTTCGCCCTGAATCGGGGATCGGTTGAGGCCACTTCAGCGGGCGAATTCTGGAACAGCCTGCTGCGTCAAGGCGGTTGGTGGGACGAGCGAGAGACCGGACCATCTGCCAGCGCGCCCAACGGTCTTTATAATCAAATCGCAAACCGAGCCGCTCAACCCATCTTTTCGGGAGAGGGAATGTATCTGATGCCCTTCTCCCACAATACCCTGCTGGACGGTCGAAACACGCATCTGCCCTGGGCGCAGGCGGCTCCCGACCCGATAACGACCATTACCTGGCAGAGCTGGGTTGAGATAAATCAACGGCAGATGGAAGAAATGGGTTTTCGGGAAGGCGACATCGTTCAGGTGCGGTCGTCACAGGGGAGCATCACCGCTCCGGTGTATCCCAACCCGGCCATGCGTCCAGATGTTGTCGGTGTGCCGCTGGGCCAAGGTCGCCGCCACGGGCCGGAGTACGCCATTGTCGGTGATGACCGGGAAAGTTCCAATGTGCTCAGCATACTGGCATCAAGCCAGGTTGAAGGCACCGGGGCGTTGGCATGGGCCAGCAACCGGGTGCAGGTCTCTAGCACTGGTGAGAGCATCCGGATAGTCAAGTTTGAAGGTGAGTTCACCAGTAGAGAGATTGGCAACCAGATCGACAACAACCCGAGCGAGGAAATTATCAAGACCACCTCCCCGGGAGCCAGTCACTAGTTTGGTCGAACCACAGTATTAATGGGGATTAACTTTGGGTAGAAGCGGAGATTACTCGCTAACTACGGGCGTAACTACGGGGTAAGAAATGGTAACTAATCGCATCGATCACAAATGGGGCATGGTGGTGGACCTGGACAAATGCACCGGGTGCCAGGCCTGCGTGGTCGCCTGCCAGGCGGAGAACAACCTTCCCATCAACACCAAGGACTTCTTCTTGCAGAAGCGGGCCTACGAGTGGATCCGCATTGAGCGTTACTGGGAAGGCGAGTATCCTAACGTCAAAGCCCGCTTCATACCGGTGCTGTGTCAGCATTGCGAGAACGCCCCTTGTGAGCCGGTGTGTCCGGTGTATGCTACCTACCGCAACGACGACGGCCTGAACGTGCAGATTTACAATCGCTGCGTCGGCACCCGTTACTGCATTAACAACTGCCCGTACCAGGTGCGATTCTTCAATTTCTGGCAGCCCAATTGGCCGGAGCGGCTGAAGAACCAGCTAAACCCGGATGTGACTATCCGCACCCGGGGCATCACCGAAAAATGTACCTTCTGCGTTCAGCGCCTTCGTCGCGCTGAGTTGCAGGTGGAGAGAGTTTCTGGAGAGCGCCTTAACGACGAGAAACTGAAGGCGGGCAACTACGCGCCGGCCTGCACCCAGGCTTGTCCCACCAACGCGCTAATGTTTGGCGATCAGAACGATGCGGAGAGTAAGATCCGGCCCTACTTTGACGATGTTAATACCTTTGACATCCACCATGAAGAAGAGCGGACTACACGCGGATACCGGTTGTTGGAAGAAATCAACACCCGGCCCAGTATTATCTATCTGAAGAAAGTAGACCAGTACCCTCTGAATGAGGACGAAGACCATGTCTAGTCATTCGTCGAGTCACTCTGAGTCACAGTATCCGGCCGACATGTGGGTGCTCCCGAACGCTCAGCGAATGAGCTGGGACGTGGGGGGGAAGACCCGGTCCATTCCTTCGCTTTACAAGCTGGTTCTAATTGCCACCGGAGTCCTGGCTGTGTTGGGCGTAGTCGGCTTTTTCATGCGGCTATCCGCCGATGGGTTCTCGGCTAATGGCCACGGGCCGTGGGGATACTATGCGTCGGCGTTCGCCTACGTTTTCCTGATCACCGGCGCGGCTCCCCTGGTGTCGGTGGCCTTCCGTATCACCAAGAGCCACTGGCGGCGCTCCATATCCCGCATCGCTGAATTGTTCGCCGTTGTGGGCGTGCTCAACGTGATCCTGTACATCCCATTGATCTTCATTCTGCCCTCGATCAACAACCCCAACTTTGGGGCGGGAGTGCATGGTGAGTTGGTAATTCGACGCACTATCTGGATGGAGGTGCCCTTCGGTGCGCCCCATCTCTGGAACTTCCTGGGTCTGCTGGCACTAGCGGTGACCAGCCTGGCAATTCTCTGGATGTCTGCCACGCCGGATATGGCAGAAGCGCGCAGTTCAGCCACTGGATTGCGGAAGCTCAAGTACAACCTGCTCTCCGGTCACTGGTACGGCACCGGGCGGCAATGGAACCGCCAGAAGGCCAACCTGGCCATCCTGGGCGCGCTGTACTTTATGACCCTCATTTTCGTTCAGTTTTTGATCGTTAGCGACTACGCCATGAGCCTGATCGCAGGGTGGAAAGACTCGATTTTGCCGCCGCTGTACACGGTTACTGGCTTCCAGTCGGCGCTGAGCTTGATTTTGATTATCGCCTTCGTCATGCGCCGCTGGGGAGGGTACCGGGAGTACATTGGAATCTCCCCGTTTTGGGCGGCCAGCAAAATACAGTTGGGTCTAACCCTGTTGTGGACCTACCATCTGTTCGCCTTCTTCATCACCTTCTGGTACGGGCGTCTGGAAGTTGAGCAGAACCTGCTTAGGTATTTGCTGTTTGAATCTTACGGGCCTATATTCTGGGCTAACCTGTTATTTATTTTCTTCATTCCATTCTTCATACTGATGTGGAACCCGATACGCAAGAGCGACTGGGGGCCAGCCCTGGCGGGAGTGTCGATATTGGTGGGCAGTCTGTTGTTCCATATTCGTATGTTCGTTGGGGCGTTTAATGCCGGAGATATTTACGACCTGGGACTCAGCAGCGTGCCGCCGGCGGTTTTCCCCGACATATGGGATGTTTTCATGGTGATAGGCATAATTGGCCTGGCGGCGTTCCTGTATCTGGTAGCGGCCAAAGTAATCCCGATTCTCTCAATTTGGGAGGTAAAGGAAGGGGCTTTGTACCAGAGCAAGCGCCGGTTGTTCCACGGTGAATATATGGTGCTGGCTAAGCCTGAGTAAATAACTGGCCCAGCCCGTCCTGAGCCTGCCAAAGTAGCTCGGAGCATGCCCTGAGTTCGGCGAAGGGACAGACTGCTGGGAAAATAGACCCAGGAATAGGCCCAATAATCGTATCAAGGTGAAAGGCGTAAACATGGGAGCCGGTCATGCAGGAAGGTAGACCACTTAGCCCTACAGAAATAAACCGGGATCTGCTTCGGTCGATCCTGGATACACCCAGGTGGTTTTGGCCGGTGGTGGGTATTCTAGCGACGATTGTCCTCGCCGCTGCCATCACCATTGGTATTATGATCAATTCTGGCCTGGGTATAACCGGACTGAACCGGCCCGTGGTTTGGGGCTTTTTCATTACCAATTTCGTGTTCTGGATTGGTATCAGCCACGCCGGTGTGATGCTCTCGGCCATATTGCGGTTGGCCAAAGCCGAGTGGCGCCGACCGGCCACCCGCGCCGCCGAAGTGCTGACCATCTTCTCGCTGATTACGGCCTTGAGCATGCCCATCATCCATACCGGTAGGCCCTGGCGCGCCATCTATTGGTTTTTCCCTTACGACTTTGCTCGGGGTATCTGGCCTAACGTCCGCACTCCCCTGGTCTGGGATCCCAGCGCAATCTTCACCTACCTGACCTCCAGCACCCTGTTTGTGCTGATCGCTTTGATTCCCGACTTTGCGGTGCTGCGGGACCACACCACCGGATTAACCCACCGAATATACTCCTTGCTGGCTATGGGCTGGGAAGGGAACCCCCGACAATGGAAGATGCAAATTCTTTCAGGGGTATTGCTGTCGGCGTTGATTTTGCCGGTTTTCGTTTCGGTACACAGCATCGTGTCTTGGGACTTCGGTATGGCGGTGGCGGCCAAGACCTGGCACTCCAGCATCTTTGCTCCTTACTTCGTGGTGGGTGCGGTACACTCCGGCGTTTCCGCGGTGGTCTTTGTATTGATTATCCTGCGCTACATCTACGGCTGGCAGGCATACATCCGCCACGAGCATGTTGACGCCTTGGGCCGTCTGCTGATTGTAGTTGCCACCGGATGGTTCTACTTCTTCGTGATGGAAGTTATCTTCGGCATCTACGGCAGAGAGGCCGACGAGATTGCGGTGAGAGAACTCCAGTTCTTTATCTGGCCCATCAGCGGCTGGACGCTGGTATTCGTAATCACTACCTACTTCATCCCAGTGGCCTTGTGGCTGACCAAAGCCGCTCGGCGTAATCTGTGGATCATGTCACTGGCTTGTATATCGGTGAACATCGGCATGTGGCTGGAGCGGTACATTATCATTGTGCCCGGCCTGATGAATCGCGGCGTGTTCACCTTCACCTGGAACGACTATGTGCCCCGATTCCCCGAGATGATCATCATCGCCGCGACCTTTGCCTTCGTGTCGATGTTGCTGTTGTTGTTCAGTCGAGTCTTTCCCCTGGTGCCGTTATACGACATAAAGGAAGGAGAATTCTTGAGGACTGAGGTAAAGATAGGTAGAAGGGTAGTCCCCGCCACGTTCCGAGAAGATTAGTTGGTAAAATCAGTTCGTCCTGAGCAAATTGCCGGGGGAACAAGCGTCACTAACAAAGAGGTAATCATATGGCTAAACGTCCGATTCTAGGGTTATTCAACGACGCTAACGCCGCCGCCGATGCGGGCGACGGTCTTAAATCAGCGGGCGTTTCCGAAAAAGACTACGATTTTCTGACCGACGCCCCCTACCCAGAAGGAGCCTTTGGGGAGCGGGAAGAGAAGCACCGGTTGTACATCTACCCCTTCGTCGGCGCGGTGCTGGGTCTCACGTCGGCCCTGCTGCTGACCACAATGTCCCAGATGGCTTATCCGCTGGTCACCGGCGGCAAGCCCATCATATCGCTGCCGCCGATGGCGGTGATCAGCTACGAGGGCACCATGCTGGGGGCCATCCTTTTCACGGTGTTGGGCATAATTTTTGAGTCCAGACTGCCGAACCTGAAAAAAGGCCTCTACGACACCCGAATTACCGAGGGCTATATTGGCGTACTGGTTAACGCTGAGGAAACCCAGCATGATCGGGTCGCTGATGTTCTGAACCAGGCGGGCGCGGTGGACGTTAAACGGCAGAGCTAGACGGCATCCACCAGTTCTAAGAATCAACTAGTAAATGGGGCGGTGTATCACCGTCATTCCGGCGAGGGCCGGAACCCAGAGGGTAAACCAATCGGACCCGGGAAACATCAATGACTAAAATGCTGGAAAATGTGAAAAAATTAAGTCTTGGCAGTCGCCGCCGTCCGGCGAAGACACTCCTGATGGGAGTGGGCTTGTTAATTGGTCTGCTGGCGGTGATTGGTTGCGCCCAGGGTTCATACCCGCTGGATATCTTCTACGAAATGCACTACCAGAAGTCTTTCAAGGCCCATGAGCCGCCTCGCTTGAGCGTGCCGCAATCGGCGGTGGGCTGGTTCCCTGCGCCCAAAGCCACCTCCTTTACCGATGACGGTCAGCATCTGTTCCAGGTTAACTGCTCCATGTGCCACGGCCAGAACGGCCAGGGCGACGGACCGGTGTTGCAGCGGATGATGAACGTGTACGGCTACACCCCAGTGGTTACGCCCGACTTGACTTCCGATCCGGTCAAAGCAATGGGATCGTTGGGCGTGGAAGGCTTTATGACCAGCGGGTTGGTTGTGATGCCCAGCTTCTCCAAACTGATGACTGATGAAGAGATGCGGCTCACCGCTGAGTACATAGTCAACTGCCTCCAGGGAGTTAATCCCCAGGCTTGTTAGTAAGCCTGCTGTTAAAGTCGCCGCGTCTTGCCATTTGCCTTTTGAACGGGGGACAATACCAGAGTGTTGATATTCGACAGTGATCCGCTCGTGCTGAGCCAGTCGAACCACGAATGTTGCGCAGATGCTAATAGTCGTGCGCAGTTCCAGAGGAATTAATGCCCCATATGGGGTGCATCTGATGGGTATACCCTCCCCGGTCAAAGGCTTTGCCCTGCTCCTTCTGGCGCTATTTCTGTCATACGCCACCGTGGGAGTGCTGCACGCTCAGACACCCGACCCCAATATGCCACCGGAACCGCCCGCAGTAGCCTACGACGAAGCGGAAGCCTACGCTATTGACGGGATGATCATGTGCCCGGTGTGTCCGGCGGAGACCATTGGCCAGGCCCAGGTTCCCATTGCGCGGCAGATGCGGGTGTTGGTGCGAGAGAAGCTGGCGGAGGGAGCCACCCAAGAGGAAATCTTGGCCTTCTTTGCCGAACGCTACGGACAGGACATTCTGGCGTCTCCGCCCAAGTCCGGGCTTAACCTGGTGGCCTGGATTGTTCCATTTGTCGGTGTGGCTGCTGCTCTGGCGGCGGGCCTGCTGGCGCTGCGGTCCATGTCAGCTCGCAACGCAGGTCAGAATGGAGGCCAAGTCTCATCAGCGCCTCAAGTTGCTGACTCCGACGATGAGTTGGACCCTTACCTGGCAATGGTTGACCAGGAATTGGCCTTACGCCAGAATTTGCCATTGACCGAGCGCGGCAATTCTGATGGGGATACATCTGAAATTGCTGTTGGCAACGTAGATACCCAACGGGAGGGTAATTAATACACTGATGGCTGACCTGGGAGCAATTTCACTTTGGATCGCACTGGCGCTGTCGGCCTATGCCATGTTTGGCTCGGTCGTGGGCAAGCTGAGAGGCGTGTCGGCGCTGGTGGAAAGCTCGCGGAAGGCTACCTACCTCCTGGCGCTGGTGATGCTGGTGTCCACCCTCAGCCTGGTGACCGCGTTCATCAGCCGAGACTTCGAGATTGCCTACGTAGCGGCCCACAGCAGCCGGGCCATGCCCGACATCTTCACCTGGGTCGCATTCTACGCGGGCAACGAAGGCTCTCTGCTCTACATCGCCTTTGTCCTATCGGCCATGTCTGCCATCGCCATCTGGCTGGCCCCGGCCAAACTGCGCCAGAGCTTGCCCTACACCGTCGCCACGCTAATGTTTGTCCAGACCTTCTTCATCGCGGTGATGGCGTTGATGGCCAACCCCTTCGAGAAACTGCCCTTCATCCCCCCGGACGGTGAGGGAATTAACCCCCTGTTGACTCACTTTGGTATGTTCTTCCACCCACCGGCGCTGATGGCCGGCCTGATCGGCATCACAATACCCTTCGCCTTCGCGCTGGGTTCGATGTTGGGCAAACAGACCAAGGACGAATGGGTCGATGTTGGGCGGGTCTGGGGCATCATCACCTGGGCGCTGCTGGCCAGCGGTCTGCTGTTGGGCTCCTGGTGGGCCTACACCATCCTGGGTTGGGGCGGGTTCTGGTTCTGGGACCCGGTGGAGAACGCCGCCTTCATGCCCTGGCTGGGCCTGACTGCCTTCATTCACTCTATCATGGTGCAGAAACGGCGAGGCATGTTCCGCATGTGGAACATTGTACTGATTAACATCGCCTTCTCCCTGGCCCTGTACGGAATGTTTATGAATCGCGGCGGGCCGGTTCCTTCGGTACACTCCTTTGGCGCGTCCTCCCTGGGCTGGATTTTCCTCTTGTTCCTGGCGGTGGGGACTATCATTCCCTTTGCCATCTTCTTCTGGCGTTTCAACCTGCTGAAGAGTGCCCAGAACCTGGACTCGATGCTGTCGCGCGAGGCAGCTTTCCTGATCAACAACCTGCTGCTGCTGGGAGTCGCCTTCGTGACTCTCTGGGGCACGGTGTACCCGCTGATCGCCAAGGCCGTGGGTTCCGGTCAGGAAATCACCGTGGCCCGACCCTTCTACGATCAGGTCAACGGGCCGCTAATGTTGGCCCTGGTCTTCCTGATGGGAGTGGGGCCGCTGCTGCCCTGGCGGCGCGCCAACTTTGCCTCGCTACGACGGTCGTTGTTGCTACCTGTTGCCTTTGCGGTTGGGACAGTGGCTCTCTTGTTGATATTGGGAATGCGTCAGCCCTACGCCCTGCTGGGATTTGGCCTCGGCGCGATAGTTGCCGCCGGGATTTTCATCGAGTGGTGGCGAGGCACTCGCTCGCGGCACCGCTCGTCGGGCGAAAGTTATCCGATAGCGTTTATGCGCCTGATTGCGGCCAACCGGCCTCGCTACGGCGGGTACATCGTCCATCTGGCGGTGGTAATGGTGGCCTTGGGAGTGTTAGGTTCGTCCTTCTTTAACACTCAGCGCGACGTGGTTCTGGCGGAGGGAGAGAGCGCCGAGCTTGGGGATTACCGTATGGAGTACATCGGCACCCGGGCGATTCCTTTCTCCGACCGCACCGAGTTTCTTTCCACGGTAAAGGTGTACCGGGAAGGTGAGCATCTGGACACGATGATCGCCACGCGCACCTTCTATCCCTCCTTCAATATGGCCTCGACACGGGCGGCGATTCGGTCAACGCCGGTGGAGGACTTCTTCGTCGTGCCCAGCGAGAATCTGCCCGACGGTTCGGTGGGATTTCGCATCCTGGTCAACCCGATGATCTGGTGGATGTGGGTGGCTGGGCCAGTGCTGGTGCTGGGCACCGTGATTGCGCTCTGGCCTCAGCCGGCCCGTGAAACCTCGCGAGCACCGGCCCCAGTCCGGGTTCCCGCTGCCTCTAGACCCAGCCCGGCCTAGCTCTGCGATGGCTATTTTCATTGGCGCACTTCTGGCCCTGCTGAGCATTGGTGTAGTGCTGTACCCTTTTTTGAAACCCGGCTCGGTCTTGAATCAGACGAGGACATTCCCGGACCAAGACCCGGAAGGGCTGGACGAGGGGCCAGCCCTGGAGACTATTTACGAGGCGATCCAAACGCTGCAATTGGAGCACCAGTTGGGCAATGTTCCCCTGGGACTGTACCGGGAGCAGCTTGGCGCTTATCGAACGCAAGCCGCGCTGGCTCTCCGTCAGCAGGCAGAGTTGCCAGGTCAGGACGCCGACCGGGTCTTGGAGCAGGAAATAATGCTGGCGCGCGCGTCGCTGGCTCTCTCCACGTTGGATAGTTCAAATGAAAATACCGTTTCTTGTCCCAACTGCGGAGCGACTTTCGGAGTTGGGTTGACCCATTGTCCGGAGTGCAGCGTCGAATTGGGTTCCATCAACCGGGAGAATTCTAGCCAATGACGCGCTGGTTCCTCTTGGCGGCGTTCGTGGTGGCTGGAGCGGCTTTTGCCATTGGATGGCCGCAGTCGCACCAGATATACGGACAGGAGAGCATCACGGTTCAGGGGACGGTGCTGAACGGGACGGCGGGTGAGACTATTGCCCCCGGACTGCTGGTGTCTCTGCACGCCTTTGGATCTGATGTTGGGTCGGTTACCACGGTAGAAACCACCACCGATGACTTGGGCGGGTTCCAATTTGACGACGTCGTTCTCAGCAGCGACATTGGCTACGCTTTAACTATGGACTACAGCGGCATGCGTTACAGTATGCTGCTTGGAGAGGAAGACCTGGCCACTACCGTTGAATTTCTGGTGTATGAGTCGACCCAGGACGTGGCGGTGATTTCGGTGGAGCACCACGCGCTGGTGATAACCAACGTCAACCAGGTGGAGCAGCAAATTGAGGCGGTGGAGTTTATCAGCCTGTCCAACACCAGCGACCGCACCCTGGTGCCCGACCTGTCCAACGTTGGTCAGGGGCAGTTCAGCTTCATGCGCTTTTCTCTTCCTCCCCGCGCGGCCAACTTTGATATTCAGTCTGACCTGGTGGGCGGCGAAGTTATCCCGGTGGGCACCGGCTTTGGGCTGACCTCACCGGTGACTCCCGGCGGGCATAGTCTCAGCTTCAGCTTCACCTTTCCCTACCAGGGCAACGCCTTCTCTTATCAGCAGAACTTGCTGCAGGGCGCAGATGTTTATCAGGTGCTGGTACCGGAGCGGCTGGGTCAGCTAGAGGTAGGCAGCCTGGAATCGATGCCAGCCATCAACGTGGAAGGCTCGCTGTACCGGGCCTGGCAGGGACAGGACTTCGCCCCGGCGCAAGGTCTGGCGGTGGAGTTGACCAATCTGCCGCAACCGAGTCTGGCGGCGCGTCTGGGGCGGTCAGTCACCGGCGCCGAATTCTGGATTATCGCCATACCTATCATGTTGGGTGTGGTCCTGTTGGCGGCGTTGCTGTACGGCGGATTCCGGATACGCCGACCAACCACCGTCAGCGGGCTAGCGGTACAGGGGCTATCCAACGACAACTCGGCGCATCGGGAATTGTTGGTGCGGGAAGTGGCCATATTGGACGAAAAGTTCCAGCAGGGCCAGGTGCCCGATGCGGAATACCAGGCCGAACGCGTACAGTTGAAAGACCGTATCCTGGCGGTTGCCCCGGTGAGTGGCGGGCCAGATTCGGACTCGGACAATGAATAAGCTGTTGAGCAAACGCGGTTGGCTGTTGGCGGGCACCATGCTGCCGGTGGTGGGTCTGCTGGGGCTACTGGCCTGGGCGTCCCTGGGCAGCGGCGGTCGTGGTGGCGTCGGGGTCAACCAGGATTTTGGGCAGGTGGATGTCGAGGCTAACGTGGCCGCGCCGTTCGCCCTGGAATTGATGGATGGCGAGATGCTGGAACTGGCCGACCTTCAGGGCAAGGTGGTTATGGTCGATTTTTGGGCGTCCTGGTGTACTCCCTGCCGTCAGGAAGCGCCGGTCTTGAAGCAGGTGTACCTGGAGTACGCTGACCTGCCGGTGGAGTTTGTCGGCGTGGATATATGGGACCGGCGGGCAGACGCCGAGCAGTATGTAAAGGACTTTGAAGTGCCCTATCCCAATGGAGTAGATGAAAGCGGCGCGATAGCCATTGACTACGGAGTGCGGGGTATTCCGGAGAAGTTTTTTATCGGCAAAGACGGGCTGGTGCGCCGGAAGTTTGTCGGGCCAATGCAGGCCGATGCCCTCCGCGCCGCTCTGGATGAGCTACTATCAGATGAGCTACTATCAAGCGCAGCGTCTAAGGCGGTCACGGCACCGTAATACCGTGTCAACACTGGATTAACAACCATCATTATGGACCGGCTAGACCCCTTATCCCTCGAAGGGAGAAAGTTGGGATGAGGGTGATATCCTCACCTCAATCCTCTCCCACAAGGGGAGAGGAGGCCGCCAGCAAGACTTTCGCATTTTCATCTTCGGCAATAGGGGGCAGCGATGGCTCGAATTCCAGAAGTAGTAGTGGCGATGGACTGGGGCGGTACCTGGGCCAGAGCCTCAGTTGCCGACAAGAGTGGCGAGTTATTGTGGAACACCCGACTGGCCAATGTCGTCGGCGGTAACCAGGAGCAGTTGCTGGAGGACGCCGAAAGCGTATTGCGTCGGGCCATTGACTGGTGCGGTGACCGGCAGATCGGCGGAATCGGGGTGGCCGCCGCCGGGCCCATCGACATTGAGACGGGCACGTTCTACGCCCTGCCGAATCTGGCAGTATTGGACGGCGTATCGCTGAAAGAAATGTGGGAAGCGAAGCTGGGGTATCCTGTTTTTATTGGCAACGACGCCAACCTGGCCGCTCTGGGCGAGCTAAAGTACGGAGCGGGGTTAGACACTCTGAAGCTGGGACGCCAAACCCGCACTCTAGTGTACGTGACGGTCAGCACCGGCATTGGCGGTGGCGTAATGGATCGGGGGCAGATGCTGTTGGGCGCTAATGGTATGGCGGGTGAAGTTGGTCACATGACCATCGATTCCAGTGACAGCGCGCCCCGGTGTCAGTGCGGCAATACCGGCTGTCTGGAATCTCTGGCATCGGGCACATCTATTGCCCGGGCGGCCCGATCCAAACTCAGCGACGCCAGTTTCTTGCCCTCATTGTTGGCGGGTCATGACATTGAGTCCATCACCGCTGAGACTGTGTTTGCGGCGGCGGCCCAGGGCGACCATTTGGCGCAGAGTGTTCTGGATGGTGCTGTCCGGGCTTTGTCGGTGGGCTTAACTAACCTGCTGCACCTGTTCAACCCAGACATTATCGTGCTGGGCGGCGGCGTGACCAAGGGGTTGACCGAAGCAGGGTTGTTGGAGCGTATTAACCAAGGAATTCTGCAGCGAGCGATGAGCGAGCGGCACAAGGATTTCAGCCTGGTATCCAGCAAGCTTGGTGACTCGGTGGGCATGGTCGGAGCGGCCAGCTTGGTGTGGCAGGAGCTGGGGCTGGCGTAGTACCCATGGACACTTACCGTAGTAACCTGAGTTCGGGAGTAACCTGAGTAGTAGCCTGAGTAGTAGCCTGAGTTCAGGAAAGCTATTAGCACGAAGTTTGAAGCTGAAGTTGCTGGTCAGGCAATTTCAGCGAAGGCTTTCTCGGCGGGTGGCAATAAGCGATCAAGCCACCGAACAGGTTAAGTAAACTCACGGCGGATGCCTCTCCTGATATTAGTCATACCAGAAAGAATAGCTATTCTTTATCTAAGAGGCATCCCTTATCCCCAACTCAGGTTATTACTGTTTTACCGCTTTGCCGCCGCTGATTCTTGATGTACTGGAATGCGGCTATCGCCGCCGTTGCTCCATCACCCGCCGCTGAGACGAGTTGAGATGCCGAGTTTTGCCGGATGTCGCCCACCGCATAAAGGCCCGGCGATGAAGTTTCCATGGACAGATTCACCTGGATATGTCCAGAATTATCAGTTTTGGCCACGTCCTTCACCAGGGCAGAGTTGGGTTCCAAGCCTACGTAGACAAACATCCCGGTCAGACCGATTGTTTCCTCAAAGTTGGTAATATGGTTGCGAATGTGAACTCCGGAGACGGTATCTTCGCCGATAATCTCCTGAACCATCGCGTTCCAAACGATCTCGATTTTAGGATTGCGTACCAGACGGTCTTGCAATACCTTCTGCGCCCGAAATTCGTCCCGACGATGGAATAGCATTACTTTGCCGGCATATTCGGTGAGAGTTAAGGCTTCGTCCGCTGCTGAGTCGCCACCCCCTACCACGCCGACCGTCTCTCCCATAAACATGGGGCCGTCGCAGGTAGCGCAGTGGGAAACGCCGCGACCGTTAAACTCATCCTCTCCGGGAATGCCCATTTTACGCAGGCTGGACCCGGCCGCCACAATTACCGCTTTGGCCCGGTAGTCTCCAGCATCGCTGTGTACCACTTTGTAGTCGCCGTCTTTTGACACATTGCTGGCCTCGGCCATGATGAACTCCACTCCGGCGTTCATCGCCTGTTCCTGTGCCGCTGGGCCTAATTCGGCGCCAGCAATGCCCTCTGGGAATCCCGGGAAATTTTCAATCTTTTCTAGATTGATGATTTGAGCGCCGCCCATCATCTGTTCAATTATGCCGGTGTGCAGTCCGTAGCGGGCGGCGTACATCCCGGCGGTGAGTCCGGCTAAACCGCCGCCGACAATCAACACGTCATATTCGTTAGCCAAGGCCGACCTCCTTAGTCGTAGGGAGTTTTTAAATTATTATTGAAACTTATTAGAGGAAACTTTAAGCGTCGGAATAACTGAGTGTCAACTATCGTTGAGCAGTGCAGCTATTTGGAGAAGCTATTTATATCTGGAAGATTTCCCAAGAAACAGTTGCTCCATTGTTTTGTGGTTCGACAAGCTCACCATGAGCGGGCCCAAAGGCTCACCATGAGCGGGCCCAAACGCTCACGACGAACGGGTTAAATCCGTTCGGCCTGAGCCTGCAAGGGCTCGACTAAATCAAGATTGAATTCAGAACTGATGCTTGAAATGGGATCAACTGAAGCTGCTGCGTTCCAATGTATAGAGCTTTTTGATATACTGCCCCTTGGTTTGGCCTACGGGCCATTGCATAATTGTTTTGTATTGCGATTTCAGGGGGAAATATGCCGGCTTACGCCGTAATTGGTGGTCAATGGGGCGATGAAGGCAAAGGTAAGATAATTGATTATCTTGCCGGTAGCGTGAACGCAGTGGTTCGATATGCCGGTGGCAATAATGCCGGGCATACTGTGGTAAACGATAAGGGCACCTTTCAGTTGCATTTGATCCCATCAGGAATTTGCTGGCCCGGCGTCTATGGCATTATCGGTAATGGCGTGGTGGTCAATCCTGACGTGATGATGGGCGAACTGGATATGCTCAGCTCGCGGGATATTGATATCAGCCGGGTATCTATCAGTGAGCGCGCTCACGTAATAATGCCCTACCATATTGTCCAGGATCGCCTGGAGGAGGAAGCCAGAGGTTCTTCGGCTATCGGGACTACCGGGCAGGGAGTCGGCCCAGCCTACGTTGATAAGGTTGGCCGTATGGGCATAAGGGTTGGCGACTTGCTGGACGGCGAGGATTTGGCGCCGAAGGTGGAACGCGCGTTGGCCTTCAAGAACGCTTTGTTCACCAAGATATATTGCGGCGAATGTCTATCGCTGGATCAGGTCATGAGCAAGTGCCGCGACTGGGCTGAAATGTTGCGACCCTATGTTCAACCCACTGAGCAGATTGTTCAGGATTTGCTTGACCAGGGTAAGAGCCTGCTGCTGGAAGGCGCTCAGGGTACTTTACTGGATATCGATCATGGTTCTTATCCCTACGTCACTTCTTCGTCGCCTTCAATTGGCGGGGCCTGCACTGGTCTGGGTCTTAATCCGCAGGCCATTGCTGGAGTCCTGGGGGTTTTCAAAGCTTATTCGACTCGTGTAGGCTCTGGGCCAATGCCATCGGAATTACTGGGGCAGGGCGCTGAGGATTTGCGGGAGAAGGCCCACGAGTACGGTACGACCACCGGCAGGGCGCGGCGAATAGGATGGTTTGACGCAGTGGCGGGACGCTACAGTGTGTTGGTTAATGGTTTCACCGGCTTGGTACTCACCCGCCTGGACATATTGGACGGGTTTCCGTCGGTGAAAATTTGTGTGGGTTATCAGGTAGACGGAAAGGACATAGACCGATTCCCGTCCAACACCAATTTGTTGGAAGAGTGTCAGCCGGTATATGAGGAGATGCCCGGGTGGGACGAGCCTACCGCCAGCGCGACCAGCAGGTCTCAATTGCCCAAGAATGCCGTCGCTTATATCAAACGAATTGAAGAATTGATGCGCTGTCGGGCGCAGATAATCTCGACCGGGCCGAGGCGGGAAGAGACTATCCTGCTCGAACCGGTGATAGTGTAATTGGCCTTAACCGGGTTAGGAGGCATTAGCTAACGCTATGCAACAACAGATTTCCAAGTTTGGTATCTACCTCAACTCTAAAGAGAATCAGGTAGTCCGCATTAACTCGCCCTACTGGATTCCCGAAGAGCCAGATTGGGTGTTCTTGACGCCAGAGGTGAACGCCACCCTGCTCCAGATTCGAGATATGGCCAAGGGAAAGGGAATTTCCGGAGCGACAGACTCAATAGTCTGGGGAACTATACCGTCCAGAGACTAAGAGGGCGTTGAATACTGATGCTATGTTGACCAGGTAGGGGCGCTCGGCTGTGTGCCCCTACCTGGTTTCGGCTTATCGCGGGTCTAGCCGTGAGGGGATGGGCAATTCCTGGCTAAGTGGTTAATCAGCAAGCCAGTTCTTTTGCTGTATTCCTCGGCTTCTGATTGGTCCAAGTTTTCCAACCGTTGGTTCAGTTGGCTGGACCAGAGGGAGGCCCTTTCCTGGGCTTCGGATAGCTGTTGGTGGGCGATGAGGGCGTACTGAATCTTGGTCTTGTTCATGAATGCAGCTCCAGGTTAGCTTTGAAGCAAATGATTCAAGCTAGGAAATCTTACAAAAGTAATTCTCAGTAAATTTTCCCGCCTGAACTTATAACAATTCCAATTATAGATGTGGTATTGGGTAGACAATCAACCCCTTTGAGGGTTTGTTTTTCTTCAGTTTGGCGAAGTGGGTTACGCAATCAAGCGATTATGCTATGTCGCGATTGTGGATTATAGATGGGATCGAGTGGGGGAGGTTAGCCTGTGACGCGATTCTTGAAGAAACCCTGCACCAGTTCTTTTAGCCGCGTCCAGTGGTCATCCAGGGAGTCTTTTTCCGCGTCGGATAGCTGGTGGTAGGTCTTGCCGAACTGGGGAAAATGCCAGACCGAAAACACCCAGAATCCGGGTTCGCTGAGCTTGCCGGGGGATTCGGTAGCGATTACTCCGGTGCTGCCTTCTAACACCCAGGATTCCAGGACTGTGCCTTGGTCAGCGATGGCTACCGCTTCAATCCAGGACGCTTCCCGATCGGCACCCTGGTAGGGGTGCATTATTTCCAGCAACCGTCTCAGGCGTTCATTGTCGTCGGCTGCTGGGCCAGCAAAGCGGTGGGTGAAGCGGCTCTCCCAGTTGTCACCCAATGCCGGTATAACCAGGCCACCATCCGAAGCGATAACCAGCATTGAGCTGGCCCTAGACCATTCTTCGGCCTTTTGCTGGGCGATCTCCAGGTGGGTAGCACCTGATTCGTCGGGGACTGAATCCAGGCCCAGTTCTTGAGGGCTGACGGCGGTCAGGGGCAGTCCCTCCAACAGCCAGCGCAGTGTCTCTTGTTTGGCTGGATTGCCGGTGGCCAGGAGTATTCGGTTGGTCATTGGTTAGTGATTAAACCTGGGCTTTAACGCAGGCTTGGATGGCGTTTTCCCATTCGTCCAGGTCGAAGAAGTGAGGCCCAGCGCCACCCTGGTAGGCGACCTGGCCGTCGGTGCCAATGAGATAGAGGCGTTCCGGGGCCGCACCGTAGGCTTCGTCGATGGAATTGTCCATTTCTTCGATCAGGATGGGAATGTCGATGTGTAGGTCCAAGCTACAGGTCTGGGCCACTTCCTCCCGTTCTTGGTAGTTCTGGTGCTGTCGGAAAAGAACACTCTCGGCGATGTTGCTGTCAGTTTGCCAGCCGTCGGTGGGGTGGGCTTCCTGCACGTAGACCACGAAAAACTCGACCTGGCTGGAGTAAGTGCGGCAAATTTCCTCCATGCGTCCAACCTGGGCGCGGAAGGGAGGTCAAGTATAACTGCCGAAGACCAGGGCTACCGGACTCTTGCCCCGGAAGCTGGATAGCCGCACCCGTTCTTCTGACCCCATTCGTTTCAGGTTGAAGTCGGGAGGAGTCTCCCCAATTTTTGGCCCCATTTCGTCTCGGGACACGACAATTTCCAGGGCTGCTCGGAGTTCGCCGGTTAGTTCGTCACCGCAGGTCTCCAGCACCTGGCGGGCCGGAATCCTCTGGCTGGAAGTCGCTTTCATTTGAGTCTTTATTTCCGTGAGCACCTTACGGAAATTTTGTCGGTCCTCCTGGCTAAGACCCGCTAGTATGCGGTCGCGTTGCGCCTTTTGCATATCGCTCTCCCTGCTGTATCTGCGAACGACCAATTTAGACTTATGGTACACCATGTCTGATGTTGAAGTCGCTGTCTGGTGTCAGTTTTCCGGAGGGAACAGCATTGGAATCATGCCAGCATAGGCGGCGTCGTTGGCCATGCCCATGACCAGCCCGGCCCTGGCGTCCCTGAAGTATCGCTCAAAAGGCAGGCGACCGGCGAACGCGGTTCCCCCAAAGATGGTCATCAAGTCTTGGGTCACTCTCACGCCAGCCTCGGAGCAGAGTACTTTGGCCTGAATGTAAGGCAATTGGGAAGTAGATCTATTTTGGTCGAAGGCGGAAGCGGCGGCGTGAAGCAGGGCGCGGGCGGCCTCAATTTGGGCGCCCATCTCCGCCATGCGGCGTTGATTGATTGGTATATCGATGCGTCGAGAGCCGCTAGGATAGCGTTTGGCTACTTCTAAGCAGGCAATTTCATAAGCGCCTGAGGCGATGCCCAGGTAGGCCGCGCCGTAGGTTAGGGTGACTACTGGCCGATTAAAGCTGTTGGTCTGGCTCTGGACGGTGTGTTCTTCACCCATCAGGTTTTCTTCGGGAACCAGTCCGTTGAACCTGATGGGGCAGCTATTGTTGCCTCTCATTCCCAGGCCGTGCCAGGGCTCGACAATCTCCCACTCAATCTTGTCTCGTTCCACGAATAATAGGCTGGGCTGACTTTGGGGAGTGTCGGCACCGATGCGGCACCGGAACTGGTAGTGGCTGGCTTTTCCTGCCGACGTGACGTAGGACTTGCGGACGTTGTTGATCTGGTAGTTGCCCGCTAGCTTTTCTACGTGCGATACGTTTTGGGTGGCGTTCCAGTTGTCTCCTTCGCCCTGGGATTCGCCCCCGGCTACGGTGGTAAATACTTCTCCCCGGGCCATTGGCTCAACAAAGTGTTTAACCTGGTAGGGAGTGGGTATGCGGCAGATAATCTCGGCGGCTTCCAGGTGCATTTTGTAGCACATGGCGGTGGAGGGGCACTTTTTGGATAACTCTTCGACAATCAGGCAGGTGGTGAGCATATCCTCACCCAGGCCGCCGTGTTCTTTGGAGACTCGAAGACCGAAGAGACCCTCTTTTTTCAGGGTGTCCAGAGATTCTTGAGGATATTGGCCGGTCTGGTCGGTTTGCTCGGCGCGGGGGGCCAGCTCCCGTTGGGCGATTTCGGCGGCCCGGTCTTGCCAGTCTTGCTGACTCCTGGTTAGTGGGAGGTAGTTCATGACTAGTTCTCCCGGTGTGGGGGTGGGTTGCGCTGGTGCCGGGCTAATCTGGTTTGTTTGATAGCTTCCTCTCCCCTTGCAGGAGAGAACTGAGGTGAGGGGTATCACCCTCATCCCAGCCCTCTCCCCTCAAGGGAGAAGGAGTTTAGCCCGTTCATTACGACGACCGTATTAGGTGGTGGGCTTTATTCCAGGTCTAGCAGTTGTCGTATTTTTGAGTGACGAAGGGCATTACCTGGCCGGTCTCCAGATTGTAGCGGACTCGATCCAGCCCCCGAAGGTCGTGGCCGTAACAGTGAATCTCGACGGTGGGACGGTCGGTGAAGTTGTCCATCTGGTGAATCTCATCGACTTCGGGTATCAGCAGCGTTACTTCACCCGGCTTGACCACCGCGTCCCGGTCTTTCTCCAGTTTTGCGTAGCCTTCTTTGGAGCGGTCATCAACCCGGCGGAAGCGGGTCTCGGTGAGAGCGTTGTCCATAACGCCGATCATGCCCCAGGTGCGGTGATCGTGGGGAGAGGCGTGGTCGCCGGGGCCCCAAACAACGGCGGTGACTTGCAGGCCGCTGTCCCCCTGGTGTAGGAGGTAAGAGCCGTGATTGGCCCGGGGGCCTTTGCCGGTGGGCACACGAAATTGTGCCGGTATGGCGTCGGGGTTGTTAACCAGTCGGGAAATCAAGGAGGAGCCTTTGTCGAATATCTGTTCCTGGGTGGGCAGGTCTCTGAGCAGGGATTCCATCTCAGATATGAACTCGTCCAGAGAATACTTTATTGCGGCCATTTTCTTGCTCCTTTCGTGAGGTTGGGTCGGTTGAGGATGTTGGCGGGCGCGTTGCCGGTTGGCACAAGTTTGGGCACTATTGAGGATAACCCATTATGATTTGGTCGATTGTTGAAGTCAAGGCGATTGATTGGAGAGGAAATAGATATAGTTCATCTAGTTTGGGCGTAGCCGGGCGAATTGTGAGGTTGAAATGTTTCATTCGGTCAGCCTATCTGCGATGATAAATACATAGGGCTTGAAGCTATTTTACTTCTGTCTTATTTATTGAAAATATCCTACTTCTGAGTGCAGGGTTTTAACTTCTGGAGACCAGCTTATGAAAAATGAGCAGCTTGTTTGGCAAATACGCAAGAAAATAGAGCGTCTTACCCAGCGTTCTGTTGATCTGGTAATAGACGAGTCGGAATCCGCTAATTTTCGGGTGGACCTTGCCGGGGAAATCCCCCAGGTGATTTTAGGCTCTGACATTTTTGAATATGCGGGTTTTGCCCGGATGTGCGTGGAATATGTAGTGGAGTCAATCCGTCAGCAACGTCTAATAGCGGAGTTGGAGTTTCACGTGCTGCTGGCCAGGAATTAGACTGTGGGATTAGATTACTGAATGGCCCCTCTCAAGTGAGAGGGGCCATTGTTTTGCAAAACTTATTCGGCGTCGGGGTGGGTGGTGATGAATTTGCCGGACTTGACCGGGTCGATGTGGGGAGCGCGTATTTCAACACCGGCCTGTTCCTCTTGCAGCAACACGGTGACGCTGCTGTCCCGGTCTTGCCAGCCCCGGTTCATCGCCTGTAGAGTGATCTGCTCGGCCAGGGTGGTCATGGGCATGGGGACGTTGTATTCTTTGGCCAATTCAGTGGCTAGAGAAATGTCCTTATAGGCCAGGTTCAGCGCAAAGCTGGCTGGCTCAAAGGTGCCCCGGAACATGGTGCGCACCAGACCCTCGTGGAGAATACGCATCCGGCCCAGTGACCCTCGGCGCATACATTCCCAGACGGCTTCCGGCTCGACTCCGGCTTTGACGCCCAGGGTCAGTCCTTCGGCGATGGCTTGTCGGACGCTGTGGCCGATCATGTTGTGCACCAGTTTGCAGATGGAGCCAGCGCCGATAGCACCGGCGTAGAATACCTTGTCCCCGAAGGCATCCAGGATGGGTTTGACCTTCTCGAAGATTTCCCGGTCTCCGCCGACCATCACGGCCAGGTTGCCGCTATCGGCACCGCTCTTGCCGCCGCTGACCGGGGCGTCCAGAACATAGCAGCCTTTCTGGCGGAACTTGGGTTCAAGTTCCCTAATCAGAGTGGGCCGGCTGGACGATAGGTCAATATAGATGCTGCCGGGCCGGATGCCTTCCAGCACTCCTTCGTCACCCAGGACTACCGACTCGACTTCTTTTGGGCCGGGCAGCGATGAAAAGGTTACGTCGCTGAGTTCGGCCACTTGAGCCGGAGAATTTGCCAGGCGAGCGCCGCCTTCCAGCAAGGGTTTGGTGACTTCTTCACGAAGGTCAAATACTACCATGGGGTAACCGGCGCGCTGGATGTTGGCCGACATTCCGCCGCCCATGTTGCCCAGACCGATGAATCCTACCGTTTCCATGTTGGCTCCTTTAATGCTTGCAGGTGCTGTATATTTTCCTTTCACTTGATCGGAGAAGACTAAAGTGAGGGTGATTTGTCAGATTGGGGGTACCTTCCCCATCATCCTAACCTTCTCCCACCAGGGGAGAAGGGATTTTACGCTGTCTTTAGACAAATTTGGGGCTCTTTAAGTTCCCACCACCCGGACCCGGTGATTATTGCTGTCGGCGATGTAAAGAGTTCCGTCGCTGGCGATGGCACAGCCGTGGGGACGGGCCAGCCCGGCATTGGTGGCAAGGTCTCCATCGCCGTCACCGCCCAAATGCCCACCGGCAATGGTGGTAACAATTCCGGTGGCGGCATCGATTTTGCGGATGGCGTGGTTCTCGGTGTCTACCACGATGATGTTGTCCTGGGCGTCGCAGCGGATGGCCTTGGGAGCGCCCCATTCAGCCGCGATTGCCGGGCCGCCGTCGCCGGAATATCCCCGCTCGCCGATACCGGCCAGGGTAGACATCACGCCGTTGACATCGACTTTACGCACGCCGTTGCCTTCACGCTCGGCGATGTAGGTGTTGCCTTTGCTATCCATGCAGACCGCTCTGGCACCGAAGATACTGGCTTGCGCGGCGGGCAGCCCGTCGCCAGTCCTAACTTTTTCACCGGTGCCAGCGAAGGTGGTGATGCTGCCGGTGGTCAGGTCAAGACGGCGAATCCGCTGGTCCAGAATGTCGGCGATTAGCAGTCCGCCCTTGCTGTCCAGGAAGCAGTCGTTGGGTTCTCTGAGCTGGGCCTGGTTGCCGGGGCCGCCGTCGCCAGAGTAGCCGGGTTGGCCGGTGCCCGCCACTGTGGTGATAATGCCGGTGGCGGCGTTAATTTTGCGGACAACGGCGTTGAGACGGTCAACAATGTAGATGTCGCCGTTCTGGTCTACGGTCAGTGAGTAGGGTTCATTGAATCGGGCTTGGCTGGCCGGGCCGCCGTCGCCGGAGTAACCTGCTTCTCCGGTACCAGCTACGGTGGTTATGATTCCAGTGGCCCGGTCGATTCTCCGGACAACGTGATTCTTGGCCTCGCAGATGAACAGGTTGTCCTGCCGATTGAAGGCGCACATGAAGGGTTCCCGCAGGGTCGCTTGAATCGCCGGGCCGCCGTCACCGGAATAACCGTCTACTCCGGTGCCGACTACGGTCTGAATCTTGCCTTTTTCGAAGGGCATTGTTGTCTCCTGTGTTGGTATTACTGGGTCAACCGATTCTTAGGACTCTTCCCACGGTATTTTTGGCGAGGCCTGAAAGTGGCCCCTTGTCCTTTCAATGGCTAAGGTTGGGATGAGGGTGATACCCCTCACCTCAATCCTCTCCCCTTGTGGGAGAGGATGCCATTCAATAAACCTAGCTGGTCGTAGCTGATTTATACCAGTCCAAAATCTCGCTGCCGGTCATAAAAATGACATCGTCAAACTGACGGATGTATTCCCAAATCTGGTTGTAATACTTGATGCGGTAGGGCACGCCGGTAATGTAGGGGTGGGTTGATACGGCCATGATGCGCGCGCTTTCGGCCCCTTCTTCGTAGAGGGTGTCGAACTGATCTTTGGCTCGCTCGAATATCTCCGGAGCGCGGTGGTGCTGTACCAGGTAGATGGGAATGTCGTTCAATTCGACGGTGTAGGGTATGGAGGTGAGGCTGCCACTTTTCACCTTCATCGGGTAGGGCTGGTCGTCGTTGCACCAATCGCAGACGTACTCAATTCCCTCTTCGGCCAGAATGTCGGGCGTGTCGAAGGTCTCGGCCAAGCCAGGGCCCATCCAGCCTCGGGGCGCGGTGCCGGTGAACTCCTTGATGGTGTCGATGGTGCGCCGAATGGTCGCCCGCTCGTTGGGTTCTTTGTTGAGCACTCGCTGAATGAAACCGTGTCCCATCATCTCCCAGCCAGAGTCCAGGCTTTCCTGCACCAACTGGGGATAGCTGAGGCAGACCGATGCGTTGAGGCTCACCGTCGCGCGGATGTGGTGGTTGTCCAGCACCCGTTTCATCCGCCAGAAACCGGCGCGCAGGCCGTAGTCGAACCAGGCATAGTTGGGAATGTCGGGAATGACGGTAACGCCCTGGGGGGTGGGCAGCACGGTACGGGCCATTGGCTCGTTGATGTCCCATTCCTCCACGTTGATGATGGGCCAAACGGCTATGCGCGCGTTGTTGGGCAACTTTAGGGGTGCTCGGTGGAACAGCGGTGAATATTCCGCTCTTGGATTAGGCATTATTTCTCCGTAGTCGATAGCTGCGGTGGGGTTTGGCCTAGTACCGCGTCAATCATGGATATACAGTCAATGATGCGATACCCTCTTCTCCTTGGATGGGAGAAGGCTGGGATGAGGGTGATACCCCTCTCCTCAATCCTCTCCCACAAGGGGAGAGGACGCCACCAGTCGAAAAATCTCTGAAACGATACTACAATCCCAGGGCATTTACGCCCAAGCGGGACAGGTCTTCGTCTTCCTGAGCGGCGAGGCCGCTGACTCCGATGCCTCCCAGAACCGCTTTGGTCTCGGGATCAATGATTGCCACCGCTCCCTGGGCGGATACCAGCGTGGGGTTGCCCATGTCGCTGACGCTGCGCCCCTGGCTCTTTAATCGCTCCGCGTATACAGCCGAGTCCACGCCGGACAATGCCGCCGTGTAGGCTTTGCGGATGGCGAAGGTCTGGGGATTGGGTCGGCAATTGTCCATTCGGGCGTAGCTGAGCAGATTGCCAGCGTCGTCAACAATGGCAATGGCTACGGGGCGGTCGGGTTCCTGGGTGGCCTTGGCGATCATGGCCTGCATGGCTTTTTGAGTCTGTTCCAGGCTGAGCATTGGCTTGTTATACATTAAATCATCTCCGGTGCTGAATCTGGCTAATTCTAACCCGGCAGCTAGTGGGTGACAAGCAATGTTTGGATATGCTCAGGCTCTGCTGTCATTTCTGGATTGACAGGCGTGATGACGCTTCTCTAATCTCAATATCAACAAGTTAATATTTTGGGTGGCTTGGCCACTGGTTTAAGCAAAAAGGACAGACCTTTTGAGGGCCTGTCCTTTTTTTGTTGGTTGAGCTGCTGGTAGAGGATTGGATGTCTTTAGACGTTAAAGAAAGTTCACGGGAAGGTTCAGGTCAAAGCTTATGGGAAAGGGAGCATTTTCTGGAATCGCTGGACGCCTACAAACGGGGCTTGAGTGATGCTCCATTGCTTAGAAAATGGGCGGGAAAAGAGGTCAAGGGTGATGGTGATTCCGCCAAGGAGATGACCTTTGTTATTTCTACCGATGAAGTTGACCGGCATGGCGACGTAATTGTCGCTGATGGGTGGCGGTTGGAGTCGTATCAGCGAAATCCGGTTTTTCTGTGGGCCCACGACTATATGCGGCCGGTCATTGGCAAGGCGGTGGTGGTGTGGCAGGAGTTGCACGGTCTGCTGGCCCGGATGGAGTTTGCACCCACAGAATTTGCTCAGGAGGTGGCATCGCTTTACCGGGGCAACTATCAGCGGGGAGTGTCGGTGGGTTTCAAGCCCATTCAATACGAAGAGCGTCGGCACGACAAGACTGGGGCATTCCAGGGGATTCGGTTCTTGGAGCAGGAACTTTTGGAAGTGAGCGCGGTGCCAGTGCCCGCCAATCGGAGCGCGTTGCGCCGATCAGTGGATGAAGCGCATCTTGATGCCGCTTTGCCTGAATTGGAGGCCCGGATCGATGATCTGAACAAGCTGGTGGGTGAACTTTCGGAGATGCTCAGCGGGTTGCGCGTTGGCCGAAGTCAAGCGGAAGGCGCTGGAGAGATTGCTGAGATGCTGTCGGCCTTGCGAGGCGCCAGATGGTAAGAGAAGTCCCGGTGCGCGCCAGAGACCCGTCAGTTGGTTCTGAACTGGTTGAGTGGGGAATCGTTAAACGCTTAGCGAAGTTATTGGGAAAAAGGTTAATCAGGAGAGGAATATGACGCTAGGAACCCAGGACATAGAGCTAATCAAGCGGGAAGTGGCGGGTATTCGCGACTTTTATCAGTCGCGAATGGACTCGGAAATTCCTCCGCTGAAGGATGAAGTCGGTCGTATCGCGGCCCAGTTGGGTCGGGTTCAAGAGATGTGGCGGGACGGGGAGCGTCGGGGGATTCTGGAAAAGTTTGGGGGTGCCGACCGTCCCCGGGTTCCTTTTGGGAAATATAAAGGTCTGGACCTGTTGGACCTGGCCTATATTCGCAGCGTGTTGGGCGCGCAACTCCGGGAGCCTTCCGGGTTGAACCCCCGAATGCTGGAGGACTGGCAGTCAAACCTGAAAGCGGCAATGGACAGCACCACGGTTGGCGCCGGCGATGAGTTGGTGCCGACTCAGGAAGCGGCGGCTCTGTGGCTGGACGTTAACCTGGAAACCCTGATCGCGCCTTTGTTTTCTCGGGTGGATATGCCGAGCAATCCCTTTGAGATTCCGCTGCAATTGGGCGACGTCAACTGGTATCCGGGTACGGAAAACCTGGCCACCACCAACACGGCTTTGGCAACGGCCCGGCAGACGCTGACCGCTTACGAGTTGGTGGCCGAGGTTCCCTGGTCGCTGACTCTGGATGAGGACTCGGTTATTGCGATGGCTGGTGAGGTGCGCAGTTCTCTGGTGCGCAATGCGGTGGAGGTCATTGACAATGTTCTCCTGAATGGGGACACCACCACCCTCAACAACATCAACGCTGATGGGACGACAATTTCCTCCGGCGATGCGGGCAAGGCCCAGTGGCTGCTGGGGTTTGATGGGTTGCTGCACCTGCCGCTGGTGGACAACGTCAGTCAGGCCAACAACCACAATGCTGCGGTCTCGGATGACATGTTTAATGAGGTGCGGAGCAAGCTGGGCAAGCACGGTGTGAGACCCTCGGAACTGGCCTACGTGATGGACGTGAACACCTACATCCGCTCGTTGGGCATCAGCAATTTCCGCACTCTGGACAAGCTGGGGCCGAACGCAACGCTGCTGCGGGGTCAATTGGGCGCGGTGGAAGGTATCCCGGTTATCGTGTCGGAGCAGATGGCTCTGGCCGACGCCGACGGCAAGGTCACCGACGCGGGCAATCTGGTCAATACTGGCCGCCTGTTGATGGTCAACCGCTCCCAGTGGCGGGTTGGCTTCCGCCGAGAATTACTGATCGAGACGACCAGAGACATCCAGAAGCGGCAGCACATTATGGTGATTTCTATGCGGCTGGCCTTTATGGAACGGACAGGCAATCGTAGTACCGCGACGCATACTGCCTTGCAGTACAACATCACCGGCGTGGCTTAAGGGGCCGGTATTAGGGCTGGCCATCTCAGTCCTCTCCCATTAAGGGAGAAGGTACAGTGGCCCGGCCCTGCCTAGAACTTTCGCGTAGCAATCTCTCGTATGGAGATGGGCCGGGGGTGAGGGATTCGGCAATATTTCTGATATTGGATACCAGGAGGAAACATGGCTAATTCGGAAGGGCCGGTATTACTGTCCGGCGGTAAGACAGTGGCGGTGGCGGGAACTGCTGAGGCAATCGTAAGCGCCTCACGGCGGGTTAAATCGGTGGTCATTATTGCCAAAAGCGGCAACACCAACCGGGTCTATGTGGGTGGTGCGGATGTTAACTCCGCAACCAATGGCGGTCTGAGCGCCGGGCAGTCGGTAACTATTGAGTCGGTGGAATGGTTGGACCTCGCCGATATCTATCTGAATGTGGGGTTCAACGGCGAAGGCGTGGATTTCTACGCGGTGAAAGCATGACCACCTATGTGTCGTGTCCAAATTGCCGGGTCAAGTATCCATTGGAGAAGCTGTACGTGGACGCCCACGATCAACCAGCTCCGAGTAAATCTTACACCGTGGTCTGCGCCGTGTGCAGTCAGCAGTTTGACGTCAGCTTTCGCAAGCGGCGGTTTCTGCCAATGCGGGCGGTGGTCAAGTAATCGCGTATGAGCATAGATTTTAGAAGTGCTGGTCATTCCGGTGACGAGTCTAATCATTACTACCGTCAGGCGACTGCACCCACCGTTGCCGACCCGCTGCAGGCGGGCGATCTGTGGTCGGATACCACTGCCAATCTGCTGAAGCGGTGCACATCGGTTTCTCCGATTACTTTTGTATCGGTGGATGGAGGCAGTTCGGCACACAGCCTGTTTTCCAGCACGCATGGCGATGTTGATGAGCTGGATACTCCCGTAAATGATGAGGTTTTGACCTTTGACACTGTCAGCGGGAAGTGGCGGGCGGAGTTGGCCGGGGGGCATGGCAGCCATCCGACCAACCACGCCGACCTGGGCAGCATAACCGCGAATCAACACCATAACGAAGATCATGCCGCCCGGCACTCCGACGGTGGAGCAGACGAAGTGACGGCCCAGAACCTGGGATCAGCATCGGCGGTGGATGGTCAGGTGTTGAAGGCCGACGGCGCTGGTGGATTGGCCTTTGAAGATGACAAAGTAGTTATCAACTTCGTCATAGATGGCGGCGGCTCGGCCATCACCACTGGCGTTAAGGGTTTCATTGAGATTCCCTTTGCCATGACCATTGAAGGGTGGACTATTCTGGCCGATGTCTCTGGCTCGGTAGTGCTGGATGTCTGGAAGGACGCCTACGCCAACTTCCCGCCCACCTTGGCCGACACTATCGCGGGAACGGAGAAGCCTACTCTGGTCAGCGTCCAGAAGAATCAAGACTTGGCTTTGACTACCTGGACTACCGCCGTTGCAGCTGGCGACATTATTGCTTTCAACGTTGACTCGGCGACCACGGTAACTCACGTGACGGTAGCTATCCGGGGGAAGAAGACCTGATGTTGAACACCCTCCTAAAACTCAGCCCAAATGTCAGGTTGGGGATTCCGAACAATCCTCTGCCCACCCATGCCTTGTTTGAGGATTTATCTACCAATCAGATAGTTCTAGGGGCATACGAGTGGGATGCTGAACTGGGCCAGTGGCGGCCGCCCCTTACTGCCTCTGGGCTTACTTCCTTTGGCGCTGACCCCCTTGCCAAGGTATCACTAGACAACCGTAACCTGCTGGCCGATATAAGCGACAATTCCCGGGGGAATCTGCCGGACAGCAACTTAGCGGTCATCCTGGTGCACCACATCATGGGGAGTCTTGCCGACCCGACCGGTCTAACTAGAACGAAACCGCTGCAAATGACTCGTCGTAACGGCATCGGGGTGCATTTTGGCTCCTTTGGGCGGCTGCAACTGGGCCAATTTGAGATTAACCAGGCTCACCCCAACTTTCAGGGGATGCTGGATATAGGCATTGCTGACTATCGTCGTATGGTTGCCGAAGGAGTTCCGCAGGCCCAACTGAGGAAAGTCGTCGGGTTCAGGATGCTGGCTATTTATGGCCGTATGTCGGATGAGTACCGAGATGCATTGGTTCCGTCAGAGCGTCGAAGCGCAGACCCCAAAGACGACTACATCCGACCAGCAACACCAGTAACCGACGACTTCAACCGGATAGACAATACAGTGCTTGGCTCTCCGTGGACTGAGGTTGCTGGTGATATCGACATTGTTACTAATCGTGCAAAAGCAGTCTCCAGCTCAGGAGTTGCCCGATACGGCACCGCACTGTCCGGAGCAGATATGTACGCACAAGCCAACAGCTTCAACTCTGTAGACTCAGCAGACAGAGGTTGCGGGGGCGCAGTTCGTTACGAATCTGGTGCCGATACTTGCTATTACCACAGAGGTCATCGGGCATCCGGTTCGATAGTTACTCATGAGCTAGTGGAGCGCACCGCTGCCACTGATGTGGCTCATAGTTCCACCGGTAGTTATACCGATGCCGACGGTGGCGTTCACCGAATAGAGATCAGCGGTTCAGATATCGAATTGTTCTACAACGGGGCTAGCCGTCATACTGCCTCTGATGCCTCGATCACCGGCAATCTCTACAGCGGAATTGGCGGGAGACATACCGGAATCAACCGCTTACAGTGGGACAATTTTGAGGCCGATATTCTGGCGGCGGGTGGGGGAATTGCTTTTAGCCAGGCGGTAATTATCGGGTGATGATTGACCCCGGCGAAAACTTGAGGATTTGGGAGTCTAAATGACAAATGCCTATGCCGATTTGACCACGTTGAAATCTGCTGGAGTCTTGAACATCACCGGCAGCAGTTTTGATGCCAGGTTGCTGGCTCTGTTGGGGGACGTATCCCGGTGGATCGACAACTACTGTAATCGCCATTTTTATGTTCTGGAGACCACCAGGGTCTTTGATGGCGGCGGGCAGGAGCTGCAAGTGCCCGACCTGATCAGCGTTACCACGCTGAAAACCGATGACGACCACGACCGGGTATTTGAGACGACCTGGTCTGGCAGCGATTATCTGTTGTATCCGCTCAATGCTCAGCCACAGCAGCCCTGGGGCCGTCCCTACAGCCGTGTGTTGGTGGATGCCGGAGCCGGCACGAAAGCTGCCTTTCATGCCGGTAAGTCCACGGTTGAAATTGCGGGCAAGTGGGGCTTTCGTGAAGTGGTGGAATGGAGCGGGGCTAATATTAACGAGATTTCGGGTTTTGGGCCTTCCGACACAATTCTGACGTCGACCGATGGCAGCAAATTTGCCGCTGGGCAAACAGTGCAAGTTGAGAGCGAGCAACTATTCGTGTCCGCTGTCACTGGTAATGATCTGATAGTGGAGCGGGGCGCTAATGGAACGGCGGCGGTCTCCCACCCGGACGGGTCTGCTATCTCAGTCTATCGTTATCCCGGCTTGGTAGTAGAGGCCTGTCTGCTGCTGACCTCGCGATTCTGGTCTCGCCGTAGTGGTGAGCTAGCCTCTGGCGGCCGCAGTTTTGGTGAAGACGTGGACCCGGATGTGCGCCGGCTGTTGTCCCCTTATCGACGGCTGTCGATTGGCGTGGGGGTTTAATTCTGCTAAGGAGTTAGTCAATGACATTATCGGCGGTACGTGATGGCCTGGTGGCGCGGCTGAATACCATCAGCGGCCTGCGAGTTTATGAGGTTGATCCTGAAGGCGCGCTGCAATTCCCGGCGGCGTTGGTGGAACAGGGAGACCCGTTCATCAAGTATGACCGAATTATGGGCGCGGCGGATGTCTCTTATTCCTTTGAGGTCTTGTTATTGCTGGCCTCAGTCCAGGGAGAGCAGGCTTGGGCGAGTTTGGAGCCTTACCTGAATGCAACCGGCGGGTCTTCGGTCAAGGCGGCGGTGGATGGCAATCTGGGTGGTAACGCCGACTGGGCCAGGGTGGTTCGGGTGGAAAAGGCCGGTAGGGTGACTTACAACCGCCGCTTTTACTGGGGCGCCACTCTACAGGTTGAGGTCTACGAAAGCGGTTAGTACTTACAGGCGCGGTTTGCAGTGCTTACCCTCACTACAGCCCTCTGCCAAAGAGAGAGGGATATTGTTCCTTCTCCCTTGGGGGAGAAGGTTAGGATGAGGCTGAGACCACTATCCACAAGTGCGGCTGTAGTTTTAGGAGATTCAAGGAGGGGGAAATTTGGCTAAATACCCGGTGGTTGGCAGCAGCTACATTGAAGTGGATGACTCAGGAGGAACACCTCGCGTCCTGTCTCCTTACGTTGATGAAATTGAGCCTTTGGGTGAGGAAGTCTCTTTCCTTGACGTGACCGGACTCAACGACACGGCCCGACGGATAATTTCCGGCGTGCAGGTGGGTCAAGAATTTCTTTTGCGCGGCGTCTTTGATGATACGGCGAGCTCAGGGCCGGATGTTGTCTTGTCTGGTATCGTCGGCCAGATTGGCACCATCAGCTACGGCCCGGCGGGCAGTGGTTCTGGGCGGAGGAAGGTGACCGGAGAGTTCCTTTGCCTGGAGTATCGGGTCATCAGCAAAGTGGGTAATCAGGTGCGGTTTGAGGCGCGGTTCAAGCAGGATGATGTTGTCGCGCTGACTAGCTGGGCTTAGTAACAACCCCTTCTCCCACATGGGGAGAGGATGCCCTTCGTTAAGACTGTCGTGTAATGAGCCATTAACCAGGGGAGGGAAATCTAAGCACCCCGCTCTGAACCCGCCCCTATCTGGAAGAAAGGTGAAGTATGACTAATCCGCATTGGCGGGTC
>MUCJ01000002.1 GCA_002816715.1 SAR202 cluster bacterium Casp-Chloro-G3
CCCCCTCCCTCTAACTCCCTCCCACCAGGGGAGGGAGAACAGCCCTTTCTTGCCAACGGCTTTATTAGTAATTAACTCAGGGGTCAGTAATTGACTTTGGCCCCAGCGTACTTGCCGGTCAACTGGGGGGTGGTTCCTTCCAGGCCCTTCTGCATCCGGTCGAGGCGGGTTTCCCGCGACCAGGTGCGCTTCAGATCGTCACGCACGTTGAGTTGGAGCTTTCCCAGACCGTCAATTTCCATTTCAACGGTATCACCGTCCATCAAGGCGCTCAGGCCACGGTGGTTGGTTCCGGTGGCCACCACGTCCCCCGGTTCCAGCGTATGGATTGAAGTGACCCATTCCATCAGCTTGGGAATTTTGTGGGCCATGTCGCTGCTGTTGAAGTTTTGCTTTAGCCCGCCGTTGACCGAGAGCTTTAACTGAAGGTTCAGTGGGTCGGCAATCTCGTCAGCGGTCACCAACCAAGGGCCCATTGGCGCGAAAGTGTCGCGGGACTTCATCTGATAAAAGGTATTGCCCGCTGGCAACAAACCCCGCGCCGATACGTCGATGAAGTTCAGGTAGCCGAAGATATAATCATAAGCGTTTTCAGCATTAATTTTCTCGGCCCTTTTGCCAATGACCAGGGCCAGTTCGGCTTCATGCTCGAAAATGCTGGCGGGGACATCGGGAATCACGATGGTGTCGCCGTCGCCGATAACCGCGTTGGGCGACTTGTGGAAAGCGTTGATCGGCGCTGGCTCGGCGCGGGTGCCGTCTTCCATGTAGTTGACCGCCATTGCCACTATGTTATTGGGTTTGGGCAGGGGCGATCGGAACCGGACCTGACCGGCGGGTTTGCCCTCCTGCTCGTTGACTAGTGCCTCCAATCGGCCCCGATGCTCCGAAAAATTCTCGATGAGCCGATTGAGCAGGTCTTGCGGCGAGGTGTGCGGTATATCCGCCACTGCGCCGCTCACATCGACCACAGTTTTGCCTTTCATGACGCCCAGCTTGAAATCGTCAACAAATACCAGCTTCACGACTTCTCCTCCTTAATTGATTGGATACAGACCTCCGATGGTGGCCTAATTATACAGCTATGCGACCGTAGGGCAAGCTAGGCGCTTCAGGAGCAGGGGGTGAGCAAATATTAACTAGTCACTACCTTTTTGCTCTAAGCAATTTGACCTCATCCCCTACCGATACTGTGCCCGGGTTTTCGACGATGGCATAAACCCCAAAGTAGGCGTTCCTGGGACTGGGCCGGTAGCCCATGATGAGCCGGAGGGTATCGACATCCCGCTCACCGGTTGCGGGGTTTTGGGAGACAATGGAACATCTAGGGTCGGGCATGATGGGTTGCAGACGTAGTTCATTGCCCAGCTGGATCACCCCGCTCAGCCACGAGTCCTCTTCGTGGGGTTGGCATCCTTCCAACAGGAAATTGGGCCGGAATCTGGCACCGGTGAAATTAACCTCAAAAGCCGTCTGACCGGCGGCTTCTTCCGTCAATCGCTGCAATGAAGCCTCCGACACAATTGAAACGGGAAACTCGTCAAAAGCCTGACCGGAATCGTCCGAGGCGACCAACTGGACTGGCTCGCCACAGAACTGGGATAGGGCCTCGTGCCAGATTCCTTCAATCAAGTGACCCTTTACCCGGCGGTCCCAGATTACCGTGCCAATGCCTCTACCTCGCGTTACTGGCCCTTGGCAGGTGTCGCCGTTGGGGAAAGTTAGCCGCAGTGACTCAGGCTCTATTGAGTCAGGTTCTACTAAACAGCCCGATGAATAATCAGCTTTGACCTGCACCAGTTTGCCCATTTGCCGCTGGGTTAGCAACTTGCCCTGGCTGTTGACTAGATAGAACCGCCGGTCTTCGGCAACTCCCCGAAAGCCAACGTGTACCGTTTCGGGCTGTTGCAATGCCAGAGACTTTACTGGTGCAGTGTAAATCGCCGTTACTGTAATCATAGCTGCTATATGAGCGGTCTAAACGTAAGCCATCACCCCCCCATTTGGCTAAGTGCACGACACTGTTAGGGAACGGCATCCTCTCCCTTTGTGGGAGAGGACCGGGGTGAGGGGTATCACCCTCATCCCAGCCTTCTCTCATCAAGGGAGAAGGAGTTTTGCTCATTCCCTGCCGAAAACTTTCGTGTATTAATCTCCGATTGGAAAAGGTCAGGGTGATGGCTTTCTATATCTGACAGTTGGGGTAGACCAGCGCCACGCCAACCGCTAGTTGGGCGTTATCGCCATCGACCGTACTTCGCCAAACTCCTTCTTCAGCTTGGCCCATGAGTCTCCGCCGTCCTCGCTGACATAGACGTAGCCGTAAAGACTGGCAGCCGCTATCACGTTGGGCCGCTCCGGGTGAGTCCCGAACCAGTAAATCACCGAGTTAGGTTCGACCGGCAGCGGGGCCACATCCCAAGTCTGCCCGGCGTTTTTAGTGCGACGAATGGCTCCGGTGACTCCGGGAATAAAATCGCCGTTGCCCACGAACATTACGTCGGGATTGTCGTGTTTGAGGGCCATGCCTCGACAGTAGGATCGGTTGTCCCCTTCGTTAAATTTGGGAAACTCATGGTAGTCCCAGCTTTCACCTTCGTCGGTGCTGGTGGCGATGCCAAAGGGGCTGGTCACGTATACCGAAGTCTGCCGACCGGGTTTAATCATCATTCCGTGAACGTCGCCGTGGAAGGGGTCTGGGCCCAACTCCGGCAGATGCACCCAGCTATCGCCGCCATCCAGGCTCTTGTAAACTCCGTCCACCTCAATACCGGCCCAGATGGTGCGGTGGTCGCGGGGGTCAACGATGACGTTGGTGGTGCGGGGGATACCCACGGGGCAAGGGACGGTCACCCCCAGGGACAGCTTTTCCCAGTTTTTTCCGCCGTCTTTGGAACGAAAAGCGTCGGGCCGCGTTCCGGCAAAAATGGTGTTGCTGTCTTCTGGGTCTACCGCCACCGACCAGGTCTGAATATTGTCGTCCATCGGCGACTCCAGGTGTTCCCAGTTGACGCCGTTATCGTTGCTACGGAAGATGCCCAGATCGGAACCGGCAATTATCCGGTGGGGGTCGTCGGGATAGACCGTCAAGGCCCGGACATTACATTCAGAGGGCAACGGATTCCTCACCCGGTTCCAAGTGTCCCCGCCATCGGGACTGTAAGAGAGGCCACCGCCAACGCACCCTACAAAAATAGTGTAATCCTTCTCCATTTCAACATCCTCCTCTCGGTGGAAATACATACCAATCTCCAGGTATGAGGGTATAATAGCCCCAAGTTAGGGGAATTGCTACCAGCAAACCGACAGATTGGTTTTTTCTGGTCTTGGAATCTCTTACTATTTGCATGTACGGGGCGGTATACTCCCAACGCCATCTGCCTTAGGGGTTCGCTATCGCAAAACATGGTTCGACAAGCCCGTCCTGAGCTTGCCGAAGGGTTTGCCATGAGCGGTGGCGCGCCTCCGGTCCGCTCATTCTGAGCCTGTAGAAGGATAATTTTCTTCAAGCAGCAGAGTTTTGAGATGGATTTAAAATTGTTAATCCCTGAGAATAGCTTCTAATGTTTGACCAGCTAGTAAATATATTGCGTCGATTTTTTGGGTGGAGGCCTGATATGCCCTCTAATACCACGCTAACGCCGGAGACACCTAATGAGCCGGCCACCAAACGTGACTCCCTGGACTTTCGGGATTTGATTTATCGGCCTGCTCTCGTCCGTCTGGAAGACGAGTTGCTGCCCAACAAAGAATACCTTAAGCCATTAGATCAAGGCAGAGAGGGAGCTTGCACCGGGTTCGGTCTGGCGGCGGTGATCAACTACCTGCTGCGCGCTAGAGGGGTTTCATCAGAAGAGGCGGCAAGCCCCCGGATGCTTTATGAAATGGCCAAGCACCACGACCAGTGACCCGGCGAAGACTACGAAGGCTCCAGCGCGCGAGGAGCCATGAAGGGGTGGCACAAGAACGGCGTGTGCACGGATACGGCGTGGCCCTACAATCCCCAAGACGCTGGATTCCTGACCAGAGCACGACAGGAGAGCGCCCTCAAGTATCCTCTGGGAGCGTATTACCGGATACAGCGCAAGCGGTCTGACCTCCACGCCGCCCTCAACGAAACTCAGGTCGTTTTTGCCACCGCCCAAACCCACCCCGGCTGGCACAACCCGCAGGATGGGAAAATTCCGTTGGGGTAGGGAGAAGAAAATACTGGGGGACATGCCTTCGCGATTGTCGGTTATACCCAAGAGGGATTCATCATTCAGAACTCCTGGGGTGAAGGTTGGGGCGGAGTCACGGTCAAGGGCGTTACCTATCCGGGGTGCGTTATCTGGCAGTACGCCGATTTTGACCGTAACCTGTGGGACGCCTGGGTAGCTCGACTGGCCCTTCCTCTGGAGTCGATGGAGGCGCTGGCGGCCAGCACCACGCGATACACTGAGGGTCCGGGCGGCACCGAGGCTGCGCCCAACCTCAAGCCGCCGAGACCGACCATCCGGGAACACTACGTTCACATTGACGATGGGCACTTCGACAACTCGGGCGATTATTATTCCAACCCGGGAGAAGTTCAGCAGATCATCAAGGATGTTTTAGAAGACAAGCCCGCTCATATTTTGCTATTTGCTCACGGTGGACTCAACTCGGTCAGCAGCGGGGCGGCCCGGGTTGGGCAGTGGCGTCAGGTTTTCAAGGCCAACGGTATCCACGAAATCCACTTTATCTGGGAGACCGGCTTCACTGAGGAGTTGGCCGATATACTGCGGGCCAAACTTGGCCTGGCGGAACGGCGGGCCTCCGGGTTCAGCGGCTGGTGGGACAGTGTCCTGGAGCGGTTTGCCCAGCCGGTAGGGTCGGCTCTCTGGACGGAGATGCAGTGGGACGCGGAACGGGCTTTCCAGCCAGGTAACGCGGGAGACCAGTTCGTGGCCTGGTTGATTGAGGGCATGAAACAAATGCCCGCCGGGGAGCGACCGCAGATACAATTGGTGGGACACAGAGCTGGTTCCATCTTGCAGGGACATCTGCTAAAAAGCTGGCAGCGCAACGGCGGGACACCCGTCAGCAACCTGATATTGTTTGCTCCGGCCTGCACCCATCAGTTCTTTGGTTCCAGTATCAAGCCCGCGCTGGCAGATTCGACGCTGCGCCAGCTTCATCATTTCCTGCTGGACGACAAAGCTGAGCAGGAAGATAACGTTGCCAATATTTACCGAAAGTCGCTGTTGTACCTGGTGCCCCGGTCTTTTCAGAGCAGAGACGGCACGGTGCCCATCCTGGGTATGGAGAAATATTTGGAGCAACTGGATTGTTCTGGGATTCAGGATCGGGTGGAGCACTATACGCCGTCGAAAAGGTCCGATTTCACCGCCACCAACTCTCACGGCGGCTTTGACGACGACGAAACCACCATGAACTCCATGCTAAAGCTGGTATTGGGTCGAGAGCCGGACCATAAATTTGACGGCGGCAGCCTGAGTGGGTACTGAGTGAGGTTGAGTACAGATAAGTAAGCAAGAAACCGTGGGGTCTACCCACAAATTCTGTCCCACCTGCGGATACCGATTACAGCTAAGATTGCGTGGAGATCGAGAACGGCTGGTCTGCACTGGGTGCGACTCCATCCTGTACCGCAATCCGGCGGTGGGCGTGGCGGTGGTGCTGGTGCAAGACCGGCAGGTCTTGCTGGGTCGGCGCGCTCGCGGTGAGTATCAAGGTCACTGGTGTATCCCCTGCGGTTACGTTGAATGGGGCGAGGACGTGCGGGACGCAGCCAGGCGGGAGTTGTTGGAGGAGACGGGATTGAAGGTGGCACTCGGGCCGGTTTACTCCGTCCATTCCAACTTTCACAACCCAGGGTCGTTAACGGTGGGCATCTGGTTCTGGGGGCAGGTTTGCGGTGGCAAGCTTGAAGCCGGTGATGATCTGGATGCCGTGGATTATTTTCCTATCGACGCTCTGCCCGAGCCGATAGCTTTTCCCACCGACCTGCTGGTGCTGGAACAATTGCTGTCGGATTTCCCATATCTTCCCGGCGGCGACTCCGTGACCAAGTAGCAGAATACTTGGGTATTAACCTGCGTTCAAAATCGCGCTGGTTCAACGTTGCATCCCATGGGGCCAAACTTTCTGCGGCTATTCAGGGCAACCCCATCTCGAACAAGATATGAGGCAGTCGGGATATTTGGGGCCACCATCCGATTTTGGTGAGTTTGTCGAACCATGAGCGGACGGATTCCGCCCATCCTTCGAGGGCCTCAGGCGCAACGGAAACGGATACGTTAGTGTCCAGTTACTCATGCAGTTTCCCTATGTGATGCGGTTTCCCCGAGCCGGAGGGGCAACTGTTGCCGCCGGTGGTCAATGCGTTAATCGTCTATCCGGTATACCCGGGTGGCGGTGTCGTGAAACAGATTGGCCCGCTCGGTGGCCGAGTATCCCTGGGATAGCCGCTTGAAGGCGTTGAACAGGACGTTGTAAGAAGAGGAAACCTTGTCCGGCGGGAAGTTGCTTTCAAACATGCATCTATCCGGGCTAAATTGTTCGATGCAGTAGTTCATCAAGGGGCCTAGATGACTGGCCAGTTCTTCGGAGCCGATGGGTTTTTCCCAGGTGTACCAGTCGAAACCGTAGCGAGGCTGCCCGACTCCCCCCAGTTTGAGCACAATGTTGGGACACTTCGCCACGGCGGCGATGCCCCGTCGCCACTCTGGTATCACCTCGTCATCCCGGTTGCCGTAGGGGCCGACCCGGTACAGGCCGCCGATATGGTTAAGGACGATGGTCAGATCAGGTACAGCGTTGGCAAAATCTACCAACTCAGGCAACTGCGGGAAATACAGAGTGTTTTCCAGGGACAGGCCCCGTCGGGCCAGTATCCGTGCGCCCTCCCGGAATTTTTCATTGGACAACAGACCTTGCTCCGCTCGGTTTTCCACGTCGGGATGGGGATCCCAAGCGGCAGAATTGCGTACACCGCGAAATCGGTTGGGGCTGGCGGCCTGCAACGCGTCCAGCACCGGCTCGACTGCGGCTCCCAAGTTCAGGCTGGCGTTGCCGATGATCGCCGCCGCCGCGCGAGTCGGGCCATACATGCCGTTGGCGCTGGCCGCGGCCAGTCCCTGCACGAACTCCACCTCCCCGACAGAACGCGTTTCCGCTGGCCCGTCCGGGCGGTACATTGACCTCGCTTCAATGAACACGGTGGAGCGGACATTGTGGCCGCTGTTTAGATCGGCAGCAAGTTCGTGCAGCAGATAACGTTGATAGGGAACCCGCTCGGGTCGAAAGTCCCAAAAATGGTGGTGTGGATCACATATAGGAAGCTCGGGTTCCAGAGTTGTCTCCGGGGTTAAAGCGAGCCAGTCATTGCCTCCGTACGCCATTGCAGTCCCTCCCTAGCCAAGTTTGGCGGGCAAATAATACCACACCTGACCGGATAGGGTAAGCTAGGGCCCCGAAAGAAACTTCTTGGGAGTTGCCAGATTAACTGGCCAGCGGCAACTCGCCGCGCCTACAACGACCCGTCGATGACCATGTCCAGCAAGGCTGGTTTGCCGGAAGCCACCGCCCGTTCCACCGCCGGTCTAATCTCCTCCGGACTGACTATGCGTTCGCCGTGGACACCCATGCTGTTGGCTATTGCCGCCATATCAAAGGGAGTGCCGAAGTCGGAATACAAAAGTCTGCCGCCCGAGGTCTCCGGCAATTCAAGGACGTCCTTCTGATAGGTGTTGAAGTTGACCTTGAGTATCCGGTACATCCCGTTGTTGCAAATCACGAAGATGCAGGGGATGTTGTCGTTGGCCGCGGTCCATAACCCTTGAACGGTCATCATTGCGCTGCCATCGCCGATTATTCCGAATACCGGCCGGTCGGGATTGGCGCACTGGGTGCCCATGGTAGCTCCGATGCCGCCGCCGATGGACTGCCCTCGGTATCCCCGTATATCACCGCGTTTGGTGGCCTGGAAATAATGGCGGAGAACCGCCCGGTTGCTGACCGAATCATCGACGACGATGGCATTCTCGGGCAGAGCCGCCGCCAGTTCCGACATCATGCGGGCCGGTGTCATGGGCTTGTTGTCCCATTTTGCGACCACCGACTGGTCAAATGCCTCCCGACTCTCTTGGGACTCTCGGACAACCGCTTTAACACGATTGGCGATTTCCGTTTTGTCCGACGCAGAGAGTTTCGGCTTGATCGTGGCGGTCAGCGCCGCTAGAGCCAGCCCGCAATGCGCAACAATGCCGACATCGGTTGGTTCTGATTTGCCGACGCCGCCCGGAATGGGGTCGATGTGTATCAACTTAGTCTCGGGTTTCAAGATAACATCGCCCCAGTAAAATAGTTCTTCAAACGCGCCCATTCCCACCGCCAATACCAGGTCGGCTCTCTGTAGAATGGCCCGGTGATCGGCGGCGCGCAGGGAAAGGATGCCCAAGAACTGTCCGTGAGTTGTGGGGAAGGAGACTTCGGCCCCTCTGGACTGATACACCGGCAACCCGAGCAGTTCCGCCAGTTCAACCGCTTGCTCCATCGCTCCATCATCGGAGACTCGGTCGCCCACCATCATGATGGGTCTGCTGGCTTTCATCAGTAGCGACGCTGCTTCAGTGATGCCTGCCGGGTTTGGCGGTGTTGCGTCATAGACCTGGCGCGACGGAATGATGTTCATTTCCGCCGACCCCTCCAGCGCGTTGGCGGTGAACCCCACATACACCGGGCCTTTTGGGTGGCTATTGGCTTCGTTGAAAGCCCTTCTGATGGCGCTGGGAATCTGCTCGGCATGGCTCAACTCTACGGCCCACTTGGTTACCGGTCTCACCAGTTCGGCCAGGTCGGTTTTCCCTTCAGTGATTTTGCGAACATCATAGTTGGCCGAGGTCACCACCATGGGCGTTCCGGTATTGAGTGCGTCCAACATTAGCGCGATGCCATTGGCAAGTCCGCTGTCCACGTGGAGGCTGACAAAAGACGCTTTGCCGGTGGCTCTGGCGTAGGATTCTCCCATGCCAACCGCGACGCTCTCTTGCAGCGTCAATATGTACCGAAACTCGGGGTAATCTCCCAGCAGGTCAATGATTGGCCCTTCACTGGTTCCCGGATTCCCGAATATAAACTCCACGCCTTCGGCCTTTAGCATTTCCAGCAAGGCCTGTTTTCCAGTCATAACTTCAGACATTCAACCCTCTATCTAACAACAAATTGAAACAATCTATATAAACTGCGGTGGCCCTGGTCTGAGAGCCCAGATTTGTGCGGCCAGTTTTGCTCAGCCAGTCTAGTTCCGGTTAAGTTTAGGGTTGTTGCCAATTGCAGTCAACGGCTTGAGAATCAACCTTTCCGTAAACCCGTTGCCGTTTGGGTTTGCCTCGTCAGGCTTTTAACTTGCCTTGGGGTTTTCAACCTCGGCCAGGAATCGCTGGTACTCAGGGTCGTATTCGACGATCCACCCCAGTTCCGCCTGGCGGTCGAGCGGCACCGAAGCGGGCGTTGCCGCGCCAGCGAGGGTCTGGCCGATGGCGCTGGCGGCCTGCAACTCCTCAATTTCCGACTCTCCCATTCCCAGAACTTCGGACAGCACATAGTGGTTGTCTTGGCCCAGCAGGGGGGCCGATTTTCGGATGTGGATTTCGGCATCGGAAAGCTTCCAGCCCCGACCAACGTATTCCCGGTGGCCCAGTCCAGATTCGGCAGTGTGCTCTACCGGCTCAAAATAGCCCCGGGTTCTCAAATGGGGGTCGGCCAGCATTTGTTTGGCATTGAGTACCGGCCCGGCAGGGACGCCCCTTTTCTGGAGCAAGTCGGTCACATCGTAAGAGCTTTTGTCTGAAGTCCAGTTGCCGATTATAGCGTCCAGTTCGTCCTGATGCTGGTGGCGGGTCACGGGATCGGCGAATCTGGAATCAACGGCCAGGGCAGGTTGCTGGATGGCATCACAGAACGCGCGCCATTCAACGTCGTCCCGCACTGCGATGACCACCCATTGGTCGGTTCCCTGACAGGGATAACAACCGTGAGGCGACATGAACTCGTGACGATTGCCCAACCGGCGGGTGCGGCGGCCGTTGTAGGCGTAGTCCAGCAGCCCTTCGCCGACGAACGATACACCCACCTGATACATGGCCAGGTCGATCCACATACCTTGACCGGTGCGGGCCCGGTGGAATAGGCTGGCCAAAACCGCCAGTTGAGCAGTCCAGCTAGCCAAGAAGTCGGTGTAGGAGTTGGCAATTTTGTTGGGAACACTGCCGGGTACCAACCGCCCGTCGGCGTTCGGCTCCAGGTAGCCCATGAACGCTCCGGTGCCGTGGGTGGGTTCCAGCGCGGTGGCCATTGCGCCAAAGTCGCTCCAAGGGCCGCTCTGGCCGTACCCAGTGTTGGACACCATAATCAGGTCGGGCCGGTGCGATTTCAGATTGGGATAGTCCAGCCCAAATCGGCGCATCACCCGTGGCGTGAAATTCTCCAGAACAACGTCGCTGACGCCGATCAGCCGTTTCAACACTGTCAGGGCCGCGTCGGAGCGTAAGTCCAGGGTCAAGCTGTGTTTGCCCCGGTTCAATGTCTGAAATGTGCCCGCTCGGTTATAGTAGTCCTCACCCGGCTCGTTGTCGGGATAGGGGCCGTTGAGCGTGCGGGTAGTATCGACAAAGGCGGCGTGGTGAGTGTCTATTTTGATAACCTCTGCCCCCAGATCGGCCAGGTAGGCCCCGCAATAGGGCATGGCGAAAACCCGGCTCAGATCCACCACTCGTATTCCGGTCAGTGGCAGGTTGCTCATACGGTCAGACCTTTACTGGATTTTAGAGTGGCTGAAGTTCTCAAATTATCCCCGATGCGCGCAACTGGACCAGGTCTTGGCGCGAGTATCCGAGTTCATCGCAGAAAATTTCGGTGTTGTGCTGGCCCAGCAGCGGAGCCGGGCGGCCCACCTGATAGGACATGCCCGAAAGTTGCGTACCCATGCCGGGGTAGTTGGCGGTTCCCGCCACCGGATGGGTGACTTCTGCGAAGAAGCCGCGCCCTCGTAAATGGGGGCATTGGTACAGGTCGCCGGCATCCTGGGCCATGCCAAAGACCAATCGCCGCTCACCAGACGCCTGGAATAAGGCTTTGCGATCCCATTGGGCCAATCCCTTGATCAGCAACTCATTAAGTTCTTGGCCATGCTCAATGCGTCCAGAGCCGGTGGCGAACCGGGGGTCTTGCAGTTCTTCCAGGCCAATCAAGTCGGCCACCGTTGACCAGGGCTGGGAACCTTGCACCGACGGGATGACGTAACCGTCTTTGGCTGGCATCAATTCTTCAAATCCTGCACCCCTCACCGGGCGTCGGCCCTTGGTCGCGCCCATATAGTTGTAGTAGGGCACCGCCTGCACCAGATGGGAAGCCAGACACTCCATTACCGAAACATCGACGTGCTGTCCGGTACCGGTGGCAAGACGTTGAAACAACGCGGCGGTGGTGGCTACCGCGCCGTTGACCCCCGCCACGTAAAAGGACTGGTTTAACGCGTTGCGGAGAGGTTCGCGGTCTGAGTCGCCAGAGTGGTACATCAGGCCGCTCAGGGCGTAGGTCACGATGTCGGTGGCGGCCAGGTTCCGGTACGGCCCGGTCTGACCGAAGGGGGTAATGGACGTTACTATTAATTGCGGGTTTATTTTTTTCAGCGAAGGAAAATCTAGCCCCAAGTCTTCCGATGTTGACGGCGAAAAGTTTTGGATCAGGATATCGGCCTGCTTGATGAGGCCGCTCAAAACTTTCATCCCGCTGCGCGTGCCAAAATCCAGAGTAACTCCCCTTTTATTGGTGTTCAGATACAAGAAGGGGATGCTCTTGTCGGTATGGGGATCATCCCCGACAAAGGGGCCCATCCGCCGTGCTTCCTCGCCCACGTCCGGCGGTTCTACTTTGATGACAGCGGCCCCATAATCGGCCAGCAGTTTGCCGCAAAAAGGCGCGGAAATCTGGCTGCCCAATTCCAGCACCCGTATTCCGTCCAGGATTCCGGTCATTGCCCCGGTCATTACCAGGGTTCCTCATCCCAGACTAAAGGCAGAGTCTGACCTCGTTTGGGCAGGATTAGGGTGGCATTGCCCGAAGCGGTCTGCTCGCCCCGACTGTTGCGAAGCCCTACTTGGCAATCAACGTGGCCATATCCGTTAACTTCTCTGGTGCCGGTGACCGAACCGAAGGCGGTCAGGACATCTCCCGGGAAATCCATGCCCCGATGTTCGATATAGAATCGCTGGCACCAGCCCTCTTCTCCGGCGAAGTTGATTAGCAGTTGGCCCAGGTACTGGTTCTTGAGCGAGCCGTTGACCACCACGTTGGGCAGGCCCTGATGCAGTTGAGCAAAGGGCAAGTCCCAGTGGATTCGGGCGTAATTGCCGTTGGCCGCCGCCCACCGTATCAGGTGAGTGGTGGTCATCGGCCCTTTGACCACCGGGGGCAGTTCCGTTCCCACCGAGACATCCTCATAGTGCAGTTGGTTCAGAGGCCGGGGTTCTGGCTTGGGCAGTATTACCTCTGGGTCGGGGGGAGCCACCGCCACCGTGGTCAGATGGTCGGTCACCATCTTGACCTGGTTGGATTGCTCTCCTGCAGGTAGAGAACGGTGAATGCTAACCCGCTTGGCTCGGCTGAGCACCTGGCCTTCCTGATTAGTCTGCGTCTCCTGTCGGACTATGAATACCAACGGCCCAGATCTGCCTTGCTTCTCAAAAATGTCCAATATACGGAATTGTCGGGTGACCCAGGTGCCAACGTATGCTGGCCTCAGGAACTGCCAATCACTGCCTCCGTTCAGGCCGTAGCTGTTGAAGGGCAGTGGCACCTCAAAGTGCCACTCCTGCCCGGCTCCAAAGTATCCAATAGGAGGAGCAATATCCTTCCAGGTCGCCAGCGGCGGGCACAGTAGACCCCCAAAACGGCTTTTTTCTGCGTAGTCCGCATTGACATAAAGGGGATTGTAATCTTCGATGGAGTCGGCGACATCGTAGGCCATTTCTGCGCTGATTGGAAACCGGTTTCGTTCCGGTGGGGTTTCAAAACCGATGATCGATTGTACATCCGCAGTTATAAGTGTGTCTGACATCCAAATCTGCTCCTGTCTAGACTGTTGAAATGAGGTTACGAGCCTGATTTCTTCAAATGCTTAGCTGGATCGCCGGTCATTTGTGCATACCCATCATCGTGTGGGTTGTCCGGGGCACAGAGAGGGGCCGATGGCTAACGCTGACAGCGTAATATTTGGCAATTGTAGAAAGCAGATGTGGCGTCCCAGGCAGGATTCGAACCCGCAACATCCTGGGTAGAAACCAGGTGCTCTGTCCATTTGAGCTACTGGGACGCATCGCAAAGATACATGACCCATAGCCTTGCTGGTGTACAAGTAGGGTCTCCGATATTATTAAAACCCCTGCTGAACTTACTGTCAACGTAATGCGGCACCAGCTAGCCAGACGCTTGGCCGGTAATTCTGCGTACTGCGTATAGGCTTCCGCCATTGGGTCGCCTCTTCCGCAAAGTGGTAATGATATCAAACCCGACCCTATTGCAGTATAATATTGCCTGATAATCAATCAGAGCAGTTTTCCTTTGGTAGACTGCCTGACTACCAGGTCATTTAATGGTTCAGGACAAATTTCCCATTCGCGTGCTGGTCGCCAAGCCTGGGCTAGATGGGCACGACCGGGGAGCCAAGGTAATTGCCCGAGCATTGCGCGACGCCGGGATGGAAGTTATTTACACTGGTATCAGGCAGACTCCTGAGATGATCGTTCACGCGGCGGCTCAAGAAGATGTTGGCGTGTTGGGTCTGAGCATACTGTCGGGAGCGCACCTGGAGATTATCCCTCAGATTCTGAAACTCTTGGGCGAACAGGGGATGGATGATGTGATGGTGCTATTGGGTGGAATTATTCCTGAACAAGACCGGGTAGCACTGACTGAAATGGGTGTTGCCGCCGTATTTGGGCCGGGGACTTCAACCCGGCAAATAGTTGAATTTATTGAGTCCAACTCCGTGACCAAAGCCGGCCTTTGAAATTCAGTCCGCAATGCTATTCTGAGGTTTCCAGAGCTAAATGGTCTATCTATGCACAATTTTCCGCGGTAAATTGGTTATTTAACGGAAGCCATGCCACTTGACAGTCTGCCTTTGTATGATCATATAATCCTACGGGTTGATCGCCAGAGATAATAAGTTGGTGCGGATTTAGTAAAGCTTTAATGGCGATGGCACCCATATTATGCAATATAATGTAGCCCAGCTACTCAAAGAACCAATAGGTTCGACTCGCAGTTATCAACTGGATGAGGCCCTTAGTGGCGTTGACCGCTTCGCTGACCATATTAGTGGGTCAGTTGAGTTGTTGAAGACTCACGAAGGAGTTTTTGTTGATGCTAAAGTGGATGTCGATGCTTTTTTGATCTGCGGTAGATGCCTCAGTGAATATCCCCTCAATTTAAGCCTCATCATTGAAGAAGAATGTTTTCCGACGGTTGATATAGATACTGGAAGCAGTATGTCCGCACCTGACGGGTCGGAGGGAGTTCTAATTGATGAGTCGCATACTTTGGACTTATCTGAAGTTGTACGGCAGTACCTAATCACCAACTCGCCAATGAAACCCCTTTGTCGCGCCGAATGCGGCGGTCTTTGTCAGAACTGCGGGGTGAATTTGAACCTACAAGAATGCCAATGTGGCAAGCCAGCAATAGACCCCCGATGGGGGGAACTCGCTGGGTTGTTACTGCAAGAACAAGACTAGAAAGGATTTGTTATGGGTGCACTACCAAAAAAGAAAATTACCAGAGCACGTCGAGGAAGGCGCCTGACCGCGTATAAGCTGAGGCCGCTCACGCCCGCTTATTGCTCACGATGTCGTACCGCTAAATTACCCCACACTGCGTGTCCTAGCTGCGGCTACTACCGTGGGCGGGAAGTTGTGGCAGTCAAAGGGTAGGGTCTGGCGATATGCGTTTATGCCAGTCCGGCGATTTTTGCTCAGGAAATAATGGAGGCTAATACGGATACTCTAGGTGTCGGCAAATACTCTTACGTTTTCCCAGGCCAGGGATCTCAGAGTGTTGGAATGGGTCTGGAACTCTACAACACTTCTCAGGCAGCTCGGGAGGTTTTTGAGGAAGCTGACGATAGCTTAAACCTCCATTTGTCCAAGCTAATATTTGAAGGGCCAACCGAAGAGCTACAGGATACTGCTAACTCCCAGCCAGCCATTATGCTGGTTAGTATTGCTTGCTGGCGGGCTTGGGAAGAATTTTTGGGCTCCAGGGCTCCAAAACCCGCGTCGGTGGCCGGGCATAGTTTGGGCGAGTACACGTCAATGGTGGTCGCCGGGGTAATCAGTTTCAAAGATGGGTTGTGCTTGGTGCGGGAACGCGGCCGTCTGATGCACCAGGCTTCTATGGAACGGCCTGGCGGAATGGCAGCAATCATTGGTTTGGACGAGTATGCATTGGAGCATATCTGCGCTGAGACCGGCGTGGAATTGGCCAACATTAACTCCGATGACCAGATAGTTATCAGCGGTGACAAAATTGCGGTCGCCAGAGCAATGGACTTGGCTTCGGCTCGTGGCGCCAGAAAGACTATTCCTCTGCAAGTTAGCGGGGCCTTCCACTCATCTCTAATGTACCAGGCGCAAACCGGCCTATCGGCGGCAATTGACGCCATCGACCTCCACGACCCAGAATATCCAATCATTGCCAACTACAGCGGCACTCCTTTGAGCACTGCTGAAGAAGTCCGGAGTGAATTGGTCAACGGCTTGTGCCACTGCGTGCAATGGAGAAACTCGGTACGCTTTATGGTTAGCTCCGGGGTGTCCCAGTTTGTGGAGTTTGGGCCATCCAGGGTACTGGCCAGCTTGATCAAGCGCATAGACCGGGATGTGGCAGCGGTAACCTTATCGGATACGGCTTCCATTCAGAAGCTTTCGGAAGACATCCGCTAGGTTTATTGACGCAAATTGTGCTTACCGCTATGCCCGAAGTAAATTTTGTCGATCCCAGGCGAAAGGCGAGGATGCTCACTCTCCAATGCCTCTTTGGGATGGACTTGAGAGATTGGTCACAGGAAATTCCTCTGGAATGGCTGATTGAAGATGATCCTATACCCACTGGCACCAAGGAATTTGCGCAAGGACTGATTCAAGGGGTACAGGAAGGCCTGGCGCAATTGGATAGTGTAATCCACAAATACGCGCCGGCTTGGCCGATAGACCAGTTGTCAGTTGTGGACCGGAACGTTCTGCGCATCGCCTTGTTCGAATTGATGTTCCGTAAAGACACCCCAAGGAAGTCAGCGGTCAATGAGGCCGTTGAGTTGGCCAAAGCATTTGGGAGTGAAAGCTCATCCAGATTCGTCAACGGAGTTTTGGGGTCAATAATGTTAGACTTGGAATCCGGTGAGTTGGTCGTGGACCAACCCGTGTACGAAGGGAGTTAGACGTTGCCCACTGTTTATGAACGTGTAAAGGACATCGTTGTCGATAAATTGGGAGTGGAAGAAGGAGATATTAGCGAAGGGTCATCCTTCGTTGATGACCTGGGAGCCGACTCTCTGGACCTGGTGGAGTTGATCATGGCCTTTGAGGAGGCGTTCTCCACCGACGACCAGCCGGTGGAAATTTCCGACGACGATGCTGGAAACATTAACACTATCAAAGATGCCGTCGATTACCTGAAAGGTAAGGGCGCTTCGGACGCCTAGTAGAGGCTTTCGGTAGCAGCCAACTTCGCGGCTTCCCGGATAAAAGGCACGCCAGGCAGGTAATTGAGAAACTTTCGGCGTCTGAATTTATTCAGATCGGCCATGCAACTGTAGATCGCAGGTTCCCTTAGTTGACGGACAGTTCCCACTGACGTAGTCTGTTGTGAAACTGGCCAATGAGCGGGTATCTCAACGGTGGGAGGGCGTGAATGGATAGCCTGGGAGAAATCGCTCAGTTAATTCAAGTATGTACTGACTGCCCGCTCCACGAAGGACGTACCAACAGTGTCCCGGGGGAGGGAGCGTCCGACGCCGAGATTCTGTTCATCGGCGAAGGGCCGGGCTATCAGGAAGACCGGCAAGGGAGACCCTTTGTTGGCCCGGCCGGGCATTTTTTGGAAGAATTACTGAAGTCGATCGGACTCACCCGCCAGCAAGTATTTATCGCCAACATGGTCAAGTGCCGTCCTCCGCAGAATCGAGACCCGGCTCCCGCTGAAATGGAGGCCTGCAGCAAGTACTTGGACCGGCAAATAGAACTCATCGACCCGAACCTGATCGTGACCCTGGGACGCTTCTCCCTGGCCAGGTTTTTCCCTGGCGAGACCATCAGCCGCGCCAGAGGCCGATTGCGGCAGCAGAACGGGCGATACGTCTATCCGATTATGCACCCGGCAGCGGCGCTGCACCGGCAAGAATTTCGGGCCACCATCACCGAAGACTTCAAGGCCATACCGGCTATTTTGGAAAAGGTGAGACAGGCCCCGGCCCTGGTTACCGAGGCTGTGCCGGAGGAAATGCCACCCCCAGAACAGCTAGCTCTTTTTGAGGAATTATTCTTGACATTGAATCCTACTTCTAATTCAACTGCTAATCCTACTCTGCGCGTAATACCCCTGGGCGGTCTGGGGGAAATCGGTAAAAACATGATGGCCCTGGAGTGCGGCAACGATATCATAGTCGTTGACTGCGGGGTCCAGTTTCCCACTGAGGACTTGCTGGGAGTAGACCTCATCATCCCGGACATCTCTTACCTGGTGGAAAACGTTGATCGAGTGCGGGCCATCCTGATCACCCACGGGCACGAAGACCACATCGGCGCATTGCCCTTCGTTTTGCCGCAACTCAATGTGCCGGTCTACGCCCCTAGATTGGCGCATGGCTTAATTTCGGTCAAGCTCAAGGAGCGAGCCGCTTCTCGAGGCGCCACCGCCGAAGCGATTGAACCCAACCAGACCTACCAGTTTGGCGAAAACTTTAAAGCTACTTGGTTCCGCGTCTGCCATAGCATCCCCGACGCTATGGGCATTGCTATCGAGACTCCGTTGGGCACGGTAATCCACACTGGCGACTTCAAGATAGACCACACCCCAGTGGATGGACACACCATTGACCTGGCGGCATTGGCCGAGAGGGGATCTAAGGGCGTGCTGCTTCTTTGCTCCGACTCTACCTATGCTGAGCTGGCCGGTTTCACTCCGTCAGAGCAGATCATGAGCGAAGCGCTGAATCGGGCCATCGGTGACGCCGAGGGCCGGGTGATTGTGGCGACCTTCGCGTCGCTGATCTCCCGCATACAGCAGGTGATCCATGCGGCCCACCTGCATAATCGCAAGGTGGGTATCGTGGGCCGCAGCATGGTGGACAATGTCAACATGGCCGCCGAAATGGGGTACCTGGATATTCCTGAAGGCACCCTGATTTCGCTCAACCAGGCCCGCAACCTTCCCCCGGAACAGGTGGTGCTGATGAGCACCGGCAGCCAGGGTGAGCCTACTTCTGCGCTGGTTCGCATTGCCAACCAGGAACATCGGGATGTGCGCGCTCTCCCCGGCGACACTGTAATAATATCGGCCACGCCCATTCCAGGCAACGAGTTACTGGTCAGCCGTACCATCGACAAATTGTTGCGTCAGGGTGCCAAGGTGCTGCACGACCGGGTGGCGCTGGTGCACGTCCACGGGCACGCCAGCCAGGAAGAGCTGAAAATCATGCTCAGCCTGGTGCGCCCCAAGTATTTTGTGCCGGTGCATGGCGAATACCGTCACCTGATGGCCCACGCCAAGCTGGCCTGGGATATGGGTGTCGCTGAGTCGGGAATATTCGTTCTGGTGGATGGCGACGTTCTGGAACTCTCCGAGAAGGGCGGCCAAGTGGTGGACACGGTATCCGCCGGGCCGATCTACATCGACGGTCTGACCACCCATGATACCTCCAGCGAGGTGCTTCGTGACCGCCGCGCTCTGTCCCGGGATGGCGTCGTCACGGTGGTATTGTCAATCGACAGTGCAACCGGTTTGCTCACCAGCAGCCCCAAGATTGTCGCCAGCGGCTTTATGGAGCAGGCCCAGGTTATACCGATTTTTGATGCCCTCGGTGTTGAGATCGAAAGGGTAATATCCGAGAAACCGGAGATGCTTGACGACCCGGAATCAGTCAAGTCGCAGGTCAGGGAGCTCACCCGTAAATTCCTCTACAATGAGACCCACCGCCGCCCCATGGTGATTACGGTAGTCCTGGAAATTTAGCGCGGAAATTTAGTACGGTGTCAGCCCTGGATTGACAATTGTCAAAGTGGGCTGGCTAGACCCCTTCTCCCTTGATTGGAGAAGGCTGGGATGAGGGTGATACCCCTCTCCTTATTCCTCTCCCACAAGGGGAGAGGATGCCACCAATCAAAAGACAATTGACGCGGCATAAGCCATCCCCGGCAAAGACCTCATTAGCTGCTGCTATCTGATAACTCTTCTGTAATACTCCCCAGGTATAATGTACTAAAGTGGTTGTGCTTCCAATGAAGCTCTGCAATTCTAAGGCTTTACATAACCTGGTTGTACGGAGGGGCTATGGCAAAATCCTCCAAACAGATTCGTCGTTCCGCCGCTCCGGATAAGACCGTCCGCAGTATCAAGCTAGGCGCGACCTTCGATGTCGCCGCCTTGATCGTCGCGGTCTTGGCTGGTGCGCTGGTGTTGGGCCTGTCGGCAGAGGCCAGATTGTGGATGTTGACCACCCTGGCCTTTGGCTGGATACCCGTTGGTATCTGGGCGATTGGCGCCATAGTTATGCTGCGATACTGGCCCAAGCTGGTGTTCCGGTACTGGCGTTGGTGGCTGGGTTCGGCTGGACTGATTGCTATCAGCGTTGGCATACTTTCTTTCTTCATCATCGATCTGCCTTTACCCGGTCTAGGGACGCTGTATGACGCCAGGCTGGGCGGACTGTGGGGCAGTGCTTTGGCTGGGTATCCTTTGCCCCTAGGCGTGCTCAAGCTGGCGGCCATTGCCATCGTGACACCTTTGCTCATGTACCCCAAGTGGATCGGCGCGCATTACTTCAGAGGGATGCGTGTGTCTGGGATTTACCTGTGGCTGGGAATCCGCCGAACCGGCATAGGTATCTACCGGGCGGTACGGTATCTGGCCTTCCGGATTGGCCTCCTGCTCAACAGCCGCCAGCGACGCCGCTGGATGCGGCAGTTGGGCCGGGCGTTGAATCAAGCATTATCGGCCAGGCCCGGCAGGTCGGTTGCTCAGCCTAACGGAGCGACTCTGGCAATGGCTCCTGGCGTAGTTACCGTACCTGTCGACTCCCCCCCGTGGGATGAGCCTTCGGACCTGGACGGTGCTGATTGGGAGGTTGCCGACCCCTTTGCTTCCCCGGCAAGCGCCAAGGAAACCATGCCGGTGATGCCTCCGATCAAGTCTCAGTGGAAGCTACCGTCCACCAGCTTGCTGACGGCTCCAGAACCCTACTCAGTGCCGCAGAGTCCGCTGCAGCATATGGCCCGGCACATTGAAACCACCCTGGCCGACCACGGCGTAACGGTCGAAGTCAAAGACATCAAGGCTGGCCCGCGCATAGTGCGATTTGGGCTGGTGCCCGGGTGGGTGCAGAAGCGGGCAGCATACAGCAAGAAAGATGGTTCCACTGCTGAATCAGAGCGCAGCCGCGTCAAAGTTCAGAGTATTATCACCCGCGAAAAAGACCTGGCCCTGGCCTTGAAGACACCCTACCTTCGCATTGAGGCGCCGGTTCCGGGCGAAGCGTTGGTCGGGTTGGAAGTGCCCAACCCATCGCCGGGAAAAGTGCCGCTACGAAAGGTAATGGATATCCAATCATTTGTCGCCCTGACCGCCAAAGGTGGCTTGCCCATCGCATTGGGCGAAGATACCGGTGGCAGCGCCGTGGTTATGGACCTGGCGGCGCTGCCCCATGTGCTAATTGCGGGCGCGACCGGCAGCGGCAAGAGCGTATGCATCAACTCCATAGTCGCCTCTCTGCTGTTCACCAAGCCGCCCGACCAACTGCGCATGCTCATGATTGACCCCAAGCGGGTGGAGTTGACTCCTTTCAACGGCATCCCGCACCTGATCGCTCCGGTGATCGTGGATGTCGAGGAAGTTAACCCGGCCCTGCGGGCCTTGATGCGAGAGATGTTCCGGCGGTACAAGCTAATGGAAGAGATAGGCACTCGCAATATCGCCGGGTACAATGCCAAGGCTGAAGAACGGATGCCCTATCTGGTGCTGGTAGTTGACGAGCTGGCCGACCTGATGATGGTCGGTGGGTTCGAGATTGAGCAGAATCTAGTCAGACTGGCCCAACTGGGGCGAGCCACCGGTATTCATCTGGTGCTGGCGACCCAACGCCCGTCGGTGAACGTGGTCACCGGACTGCTCAAGGCCAACATACCGGCCCGGGTAGCCTTCGCGGTGGCTTCCCAGGTGGACTCGCGGGTGATTCTGGACACGGTGGGAGCGGAGAAGCTGTTGGGCAAGGGCGATATGCTGTTGCTGAATAACGACTCTCCCAAGCCTCGGCGGGTGCAGGGCACGCTGGTCTTGGATGAGGAAGTGGACAAAGTGGTCGAGTTCTGGCTGAACCAGCAAGGGCCGCCTTTGCCGGTGATCTCCATTGAGGATTATGAAGATGAAGCGGCGGCCAGTGACGAAGTTGATACGCAGATGGTGGAGCGGGCTAGAGATTTGGCTCTGCGGAACCCGAATTTGTCATCATCGTTTCTGGAGCGTCGGCTCAAGATTGGCCGACTGAAGGCCGAGCAGATTATTGAACTGCTGGAAGAGGAGGGGCTGGTAATCCCACGCTAACCTTTCCCTCTGGTCGGACGGTGCATCATAATCCACCAAATGAAGTAGTTCGACAAACTCAGCATAAGCGACCTGCAACTTGGAACCCGCTTATCCTGAGCCTGTCGAAGGATGCACCCTTGAAGTCACACAAAACGTTCAACGTGTCCCGAGATGGTTTTCCCTGACTTCCACAATTTTGTTATCATGCCTCAATACTACCCAGCAACGTCGGCAGCCAAAGGCAACTTTCTTTGTTGATTGATCTCCACACTCACAGCTACCCCAAGTCTGACGACAGCTTTATCAGTGTGGACGAGTTAATTGAGGAGGCCAAAAGACTAGGCTTGGATGGGGTCTGCCTGACCGAACACGATGCCTTCTGGTCTGCGGAAGAAACCCACACTCTAAGTCAGCGGCACGATTTTCTGGTTCTACCTGGTGTTGAACTGAACACCGACTCAGGACATGTGGTAGTCTTTGGCCTGGATCGCTATGTTTTTGGGATGCACAAGCCAGCATTTCTGCGCAAGTTGGTTGACCAGCATGCTGGCGTGATGATCGCCGCTCATCCCTACCGGAGGCGATTTCTGGAAGAACCGGCCCAGAACGTTGAGTCTCGTCGGGAAATGTTGGAACAGGCCGTCGCCGATGAATTTTTTGGATACTGCGATGCCATCGAAGAAATTAATGGCCGGGGCTCGGCTCAGGAAAATAAATTCTCGCTGGATTTGCGCGACCGGCTGGGGATGAGGTCTACCGGCGGCAGCGACGCCCACCGAATCGGGCAACTTGGCACCGCCGCCACACGATTCCAGAAAAAAATCACCGGACTGCCCGACTTGATTCAAGAAATTAGACCGGGCAGATTCTGTGCAGTAGATTTGAGGTATGCTTGAATATGTGGCCTGTCTAATTGTTGGATAATCAGCATCCAGAGACAGTTGGTAAATCTTCTTGGTAAATCTTCGTAGATAATTAAGGCGTAAGCAATTAAAGAAATCCGGGCGGGAGGCCCTAGATGGCGGAAGTTCTGAAAGTTGAAGACCTGCATGTGCACCTCGACACCACAGTGGGCCTGGTTAAAGCCCTGAACGGGGTCAGCTTTGTGCAGGAAGAAGAGCAGGTCTATTGCCTGGTGGGGGAAAGCGGGGCTGGCAAAAGCACTCTGGCCCTGGCGATCATGGGCCTGCTGCCACCCTCAGCCACAGTGCCCGCCGGTCGCATTCTCTTTCAGGGCGTGGATTTGCTGCGGGCCAGCGCGTCTCATTTGCGGAGCATACGGGGCAAAGAAATCTCTCTGGTTTTTCAAGACGCTCAAGCGGCGTTGAATCCGGTGCAGACCGTTGGCCAACAGTTGGTGGAAGTGATTCTGGCTCACAGTGATGTTTCCGGGCGCGCTGCCGAGGGAATGGCCCAGGAAATCTTGCGCGAACTGGGTCTCCCCGAGCCCAGTCGCATTATGGGTCAGTATCCCTTTAGCCTGAGCGGTGGCATGTGCCAGCGGGTGATGCTGGCGATTGCTCTGGTATTGCGGCCCAAGTTGCTAATCGCCGATGAAGCCACCTCCAGTCTGGATGTGACGCTCCAGGCCGAGATTTTACAGCGCTTGAAGACTCTCTGCAAAGACTTTGGCTCGGCAATTTTGTTGATTACTCACGACATGGGGATTGTGGCTCATATGGGCAACAAGGTCGGTGTAATGTACGCTGGTACGCTGGTAGAGTCGGCGCCGGTGATTCCTTTGTTCCATCGGGCCAGACACCCTTATACCTGGGCGCTGATCCAGGCCCTGCCCCGGCTGGACGACACTGCGCGCCGCTTGCAGCCTTTGCGCGGAGTACCGCCGGACATGGTAAATCTTCCGGAGCAATGTCCTTTTCTGCCCAGGTGTCAAAAAGCGGTCAATACCTGCCGGGTGGAACGCAGGCCCTTAATTGAAGAGATCGAAGCAGAGCATTACGTGGCCTGTTACAACCCCATGATTCCGGGGTCTTAGCCATTTCTGGTGCCAATCAGGTCGGCCACCAGTAGCTCAAGGGCCAGATCAGGCTCCTGTCTGCCTCGCTTGATGGCCAGGTCGGCGTCCAACAATCTTTGATAACGTTGGCGTATCACCGGCCAGGAGTGCCGGCGGGCCTGATCCATGGTCTTGCGCAACGCGAACTGGGAGTTGATCCCCACCTTGCTTCCCAACTCGCCGCCGCCTACCCCCTGATCGGTCAGGTATTTGACCAGGGAGAGCAGACGCAACTGTCGGCCTACCATTGAGATGATATAGGTGGCGTCGCGACCGTCATGCAGCAATTCCCGGAGCAGTCGGAACGCCGCCGCCGCGTTACCGTCAATGATGGCATCGACCGCGTTGAAGATGCTGGTTTCTCGTATTTGAGAGACCATGTCACGGACATCGTCCTCTTCAATGTTGCGGCCGGTGCAGTACAGGGACAGCTTCTCTAGCTCCCGATCCAGAGTCCATAAGTCACTGCCGACCAGGTCAGCCAGCGACCTGATCGCCGCCGGACTGATTCCTGCCCCTTTTTGCTGGGCGTTGTTTTTGATCCACAGGGACAGCATCTCCCGGGTCGGAGCGATCGCCGGGTGGGTTACACATACCGGTTTGAGCCGTTGCAGCAGTGGGTTGCTGGCGGAAATAGGGCCGTCGATGAATACCAGCCTGGTGGTATCGGGCATTTGCGGAATGGCCTGGGCCAGAGCATCCCAGTCGCCGACGTTCTTGCCTGACGATGCTGACCGGCCTCCCCGACTTCTCCCGGCACCGGAACGGCTCTCGAAGGTGCCCAACAGACCCTCTACGAGTATCAGGCGCAGCGGGTCCATGAAGGGGAGGGCGTTGCATACGCTGAGCAGTTCCGGCAGCTTGACCTGGCCACCCTGCAGACGGTGGTAATTGGAGTCCAGCAGAGTCTGTTCCCCAAGATCCGACTCCAACTCCTTGAGCTGTTGGGCCACCAGGAAGCTGTCTCCATAAATAACGTGGGTGGGCAAGATGCGCTCCGGTGAGGGTTAACTGGGTTGCGTGGTGATCGCCGTTGCAGAGGTGCGCCCCGGCGCAGAATTGCGTTGCGATCTAACCCGTATTATACGTTGCCGTTGCCAAGCTGGAGCAAGGGTCTTTGGTCGTTTCGCGGAGTCTTTGAGGGTTTCGGAAAGCTACCCCAAAGCTTCAACTTGATTTAGTTGAGCCCTTCGGCAGGCTGAGGACGAGCGGATCCCCCGCTCATGGTGAGCCCTTCGGCAAGCTCAGGACAGGCTTGTCGAACCATAAAGCTGTAGCATTTGATTTTTGGAATAGTTCTAGGGCTGGCTCTCCACCAGTTCAGTGAGCACGCCAAACACCGAACTGGGATGGACAAAGGCAATGGTGCCGGAAAGCCCTTCTCGCGGCTCTTGGTCGATCAGCCGCATTCCCAGGCTATCCAAGATTTGCAGTTTGCCGGAAATATCATCGACGTTCAGAGCCAGGTGATGCAGACCTTCGCCTCTGCGTTGGATAAACCGACCGACGGCGCTGTCGTCGGACAGCGGCTCCAGCAGTTCCAGCCGGGTCTGTCCGACCTGGATTAGCGTCGCCCGAACACCCTGGTCGGCCAATTCCTCAATTCTTGTTGGCGGCGTGCCGAACACATCCTGGAACAACTTCAGGGCGGCGTCAATGTCCTTGACCGCCACGCCCACATGGTCAATGTAGTTGACGGTGCACGTTTCGGCCACGGTACGGCCTCCTTCTGGTTGATACTAGATCTGGTACTGCTCCAGCACTTGCCGGGCAATGACCAGACGCTGAACTTCCGATGTGCCTTCGTAGATGGTGGTGACCCGTGCGTCGCGGAACAGCCGTTCCACCGTCGAGTCCTTGAAGTAACCGGCCCCGCCGTGGACTTGTAACGCCTGGGAGGCGACCTTGACGCACATCTCCGAGGCCAGCAGCTTGGCCATCGACGCCTCGTTGATGAAGGGTAGTCCTTCGTCCTTGAGAGTGGCGGCCTGCATGGTGGCGGTGCGGGCGGCGTGAACGTCGGTTGCCATGTCGGCCAGCATGAACTGGATGGCCTGATGCTGGGCGATGGGCTTGCCAAATGTCTGCCGTTGCTGGGCGTAGCGCACCGCTTCCTCCAGCGCCGCCTGGCCGATACCGACGCACTGGGCGGCGATGATTATCCGGCTGGTGTCTAGAATTTCCATGGCGTAGCGGAACCCCCGGCCCTCTTCGCCCAACAGGTTGTCGGCGGATACCGGCGTGTCCTGGAAGATTACTTCATTGGTGCTGGAAGCGCGCATTCCCAGCTTGCCGTGCTGGGGGTTGATCTGCATCCCGGGCGCGCCCTGATGAACTACAAAGGCGCTGATGCCCCGGTAGCCCTGGGAGCGGTCCAACGTGGCGAACACCACCATGGATTCGGCGACTTCGGCGTTGGTGATGAACGTCTTGCTGCCGTTGAGGAAGTAGGTGCCGTCGCGCTTGGTGGCGGTGGTCTGCAAGGCGGCGGCGTCGGAGCCACCCCCCGGCTCGGTCAACGCCCAAGCGGCGATGCCCTTGCCGGAAGCCAGCGATGGTATCAGCCGCTGTTTCTGTTCTTCGTTGCCGAAGCGGTACATGGTGGAGGTGCCCAGGGACAGGTGGGCGATCAGGGTGACGCTGGCCGATGGGTCGCCCCGGGCGGTCTCTTCCGCGGCGATGGCCACCTGCCGATAACCGCCGCCGCTGCCGCCGTAGGCCGGGTCGATGCCGATGCCGGTCAATCCCAGCCGGGCCATGCCTTCCCAGTTCTCCATGGAGAAGCGTTCTTCCTCGTCTAGCTGGCGGGCGCGAGGCTTCAGTTCCCGGTCGGCGAAGTCGCGCACCAGGTTTTGCAGCATCCGCTCTTCTTCGTTAAGTATTTGGTTGGTCATGTTTTGGCTCCTTTAGCTGTTGCACAGATCAGGGACTCCGAATTTTAAACGGGTCTACTTGTTCGTCGTGGAGGTTTTGGGTTGACCTCCTACTTTGACTATAGCGTTGGTTAGATCTTGTTGCCTGGGGTTCTTTTGAAATCGGAAGCAAACCATGATCAAGAACGAAAAAAAGAAAAATGCCGTTATCGAACCAAAAATTATTGGGATCCAAGGTAATGAGGGTTTCCATGCCGTGATTTGGAATGGAAGTAAGCAGAAAACAATGCCTGTAGTCAGGATAAAAATCAGTACGCCAATGTCGATACGACCATGTCCGCGTGTTCCAACTCGTCGATTTTGTACCAATTCTTTAACTGCCGCCACACGTTGTTCATCAGTCAATCTAGCGGTTGACGAGAAAATCTGTCTAGTAGGTGTTACAACCCTTCGCAAGTATCCGCTGATCCCACGCTCTGTGGGTACATTCAACGAAGTCTCATAACTCAAAAGTTCTGGATATAAATCGACTACTTGATTATCAAACCAATGGCTGTACCAACGAAACAAGAGTAAAAAGATCGAGGAAGTACCTGCTGCGACGGCTAAAATAGCAAATTCGATAGGCTCCTGAGCCTTCCTGGACAACGCTCCGTCGATAAATACACCAATTGCTAATGTCCAGACTGCGGAGGTAAGAGCCAACCCATAGCCAAAGAAGTTGTTCATTCGGTCCACCAGAGAATTCCTGAACTGATAAGTGACTTGAAGCATTGTACGCAGATTCTCGTCGCTCATGACCTCACTTCCCATCGGCTTCCTTGACCTTTGCTTTTCCCGGAGTAGACAGAGAATTATTCCTGTGATTCCCGATAGAATAGCGAAGCGTAACAAGTATGCCCCCTAAATCCCCGGCATCTGCTGCTGCTCGCCGAACACGTTGCGGAACACCTGGCAAATCTCTCCCAGGGTGCAGTAGCTCTCCACGCACTCTAGAATGGCCGGAACGGTGTTTTCATCGCCATTGGCAACCTGTTCCAGCCGGGATAGGGCGGCAGTCACTTGGGTACCATCCCGCTCGTTGCGTAGTCTCTGGAGGCGGGCTATCTGCTGCTGGGCTGCTTCAGCATCCACGCTTAGCAGATTGCCCATCGGTATCTCATCGGCGACGTACTGGTTGACGCCTACCACCACTCTCTGGCCTGAGTCCACCTGCTGCTGATGCTGGTAGGCCGACTCGCCAATCTCCCGCATCTGGAACCCCTGCTCAATTGCGCTCACCGCCCCGCCCATCTGGTCAATGCGGTCAATGTACTCGAAGGCCCGGGCTTCCAGGTCGTTGGTCAGACTCTCTACGTAGTAGGAGCCGCCCAGCGGGTCTACCACGTCGGCGACACCGCTTTCGTGGGCGATGATCTGCTGGGTGCGCAGGGATAGCAGGGCCGATTCTTCGGTGGGTAGGCCCAACGCCTCGTCCCGCGAGTTTACGTGCAGCGACTGAGTGCCGCCCAACACGGCGGCCAGCGCCTGAATTGCGCTGCGCACCAGGTTGTTGTCGGGTTGCTGGGCGGTGAGAGTTACCCCGGCAGTCTGGGTGTGGAAACGCAGCATCATCGAGCGGGGGTCTTCCGCCCCGAATCGCTCCTTCATAATCTTGGCCCACATGCGCCGCGCCGCCCGGAACTTGGCGACCTCTTCAAACAGGTTGTTCTGGGACACGAAGAAGAAGGAGATGCGCGGCGCAAAGTCGTCCACATTTAGCCCGGCGTCGATGGCGGCCCGCACGTAGGCGATGGCGTTGGCGAAGGTGAAGGCTAACTCCTGCACGGCGGTCGCGCCGGCCTCGCGCATGTGGTAGCCGCTGACGCTGATGCTGTTCCAGCGAGGAACCTGCTCAGCGCAATACTTGAACACGTCCACCACCAGCCGCATGGAGGGCCGGGGCGGGTAAGCGTAGGTGCCCCGCGCGATGTATTCCTTGAGGATGTCGTTTTGCAGGGTGCCGCTGATCTGGCTCTGGGCCACTCCCTGGCGTTTGGCGGCGGCGATGTACATGCACAGCAGCACCGACGCCGTGGAGTTGATCGTCATAGAGGTGCTGACCCGGTCCAGTGGGATGTCCTTGAAGAGGGTTTCCATGTCCTCCAGGCTACAGATGGGCACTCCCACTTTGCCGACCTCACCCTGGGACAAGGGATGGTCTGAGTCGTAGCCAATTTGGGTGGGCAGGTCAAAGGCCACCGAAAGCCCGGTCTGTCCCTGGTCCAGCAGGTAGCGGAACCGCTCGTTGGTGTCGGCGGCGGTGGCATAGCCGGAGTACTGCCGCATGGTCCAGATGCGGCCCCGGTACGTGTTGGGCTGCACTCCCCGGGTGTAGGGATACTCGCCGGGGAAACCGATATCTTTTAGGTAGTCCAGCTTTGAGTCGCTCAAGTCTTCCGCAGTGTAAACTGGGTCGATGTCTATTCCGCTGTCGGTCTGGAAGCTCTCTTGGCGTTGGGGAAACCGAGCAGTAGCCGGGTCCAGACTGTTTCTACGCCATTCTTCTTTGCTGTTGGACACCGTTAGTCTCCTGTCCCGGCGATACGGTTCATTTTGGGTAAAAGTGCGTCCCAAAAGCCTGAGTCTCCCTGAGTCACACCATTGTAGCGTCATTGAGTCTTGCTACTCAACCCGCTGGGAACGTAGGTAGTGGCCCAGTTAGGTTCTCGTCATTCCGGCGCAAGTCGTAATCTAGCAAGGCATAGCAACCACGCCGGTATCTGGACACCGGCCTTCGCCAGTGTGACGAATGGAATCCCATTCCTGAGCCAGCATATTGAACCACTGCCGGATTTGCAGTTGCCCAGCTGAAAACGCGCGAAAGATCAGAATGTGGTGAGTTAGTGGTGAGTTAGTGGTGAGATTGTCGGGTCATAATCGGGTTGTGGCCAGATTGGGGTCGACTGTCAAGTTCTGTTTGAAAAGAGTTTGCCCTGACCAGTATCACCTTGACACTAAAGAAACGCCCTTCTTATACTAACTTAAACGTATAGTGCTATTATTGGTATTGTCTATGGATAGTGCTAATAGATCGAACAAAATAAATGAGCAGAAAACGCATTGTAGTAGTGGGCGGCGGCACTGGCAACCACACTACTCTTACTGGACTTAGAACCCTGGACTGCGATCTTTCCGCTGTGGTGACCATGACTGACAGCGGAGGTAGCTCTGGCAGGCTGCGGGATGAATTGGGACACCTGCCTCCCGGCGATATTCGCCGTTGTTTGATGGCTCTAGCCTCCGAAGACAAGTCCGGTAACCTGATGCATCGATTGTTTGACTATCGTTTCAGTTCCGGCAATGGACTGAGCGGCCACAACTTTGGTAATTTGCTGCTCACCGCGCTCACCGAGGTCACTGGCAACACCATCACCGCCATTGAAGAAGCCTCCAAATTGTTGGGGCTCAAGGGCAAGGTGCTTCCGGTTACGCTGACCCGTTCTACCCTGGTTGCTCGATTGGTTGATGGCACGGAGCTATCCGGTGAATCCACCATAGATTTGCGCCAAGAAAACCTCAACGTCAGCATAGATTACGTGTCGTTAGACCCTAAAGCCTATGTGTATCCGCCAGTGCTGGACGCTTTCCTACAGGCCGACGCAATTGTTTTGGGTCCGGGAGATATATACACCAGCGTCTTGCCTAACCTTCTGGTGGAGGACGTGGCCGAAGCGATCAACGCCTCCAAGGCGGTTAAAGTCCACGTTTGCAATTTAATGACCAAACCGTCGGAGTCGAAAGGGTTCAGAGCCTCAACCTTTGTCAAATTGCTGATTGATTATCTCGGGCGGGTTCAACCCCTGGACTTTCTGATATTTAACGATTCTCCGTTTCCAGAACGGCTGTTGCTGCGTTACGCTGCCGACGGCCAGTATCCAGTAGAATTGGATCTGGACGAAACACAGAATCTGGTAAAGCAAGTTTTAGCAAGGCCGATTTTGGCCGCTGGGGTCAAGCTGCGCCATGACCCGTATGCCTTGGCCAAAGCGATCATGGAAACCGTTGCAGATCCTAAGCCTAAGCTTGAAGGGCAATTGAGCAGCTAGGTCGCACCCCCTACTTTGGGCAAAACCCTTTTTCAAAACCCGATTTAATGAATCCAACTAATGAATCCAACTAATGAATCCACAATGAGCTAATCTCAGAACGAGTCTCAAATAGCAAATTTGGTTTGGGTGGATTCTTCGGCTGGTGCTGGCTCAATATGGTTAGATAAAGTACGTTAGAGTTAGCCTGTCGCTCTTTGGGACTGTATAGTAACTTGTTTTGGTACGGTTTTATGCTTAACTAAGTAAAATACCGTCCGCCAGGTTCAAGCTATAAGTTGTTCTTATTCTTAGGGTCGGTTGTTATCGGAGGCATCGTGTGTGGCATAGTCGCATACCTGGGTAATCAGGAAGCTTGGCCCATCATCTTGGAAGGCCTGCAGCGGTTGGAATACCGGGGCTATGACAGTGCTGGCATTGCCATTGCCGACGGTTCAGGTAAATTACACTTCCGCAAAACAGTCGGGAAAGTTGTCGGTCTGATTCCGGTGGGCCAATTGGGTGTTCCCCAGGGTTTTGCTGGCATTGGACACACTCGTTGGGCCACACATGGCAAGCCCTCTAGCGCCAACGCCCACCCTCACACCGAGTGCCACGGGGACATCGCTTTAGTCCACAATGGAATCGTGGAAAACTTTTTGGTATTGAAACGTCGTCTTCAGGATCAAGGTCATGAGTTCACCTCTGAGACTGATACTGAAGTTATAGCCCACTTGATTGAGGAAGGGTGCGCCGAAGGTCTGTCTTTTGAAGACTCTTTCCGGCGTTTGGGCACAGTACTAAAAGGCTCTCAAGCAATTGCGGCCATGATGCAGGGAGAAGCTGGTAAGATCTGCGTGATGCGTCTGGGAAACGCCGGTGGCATTGTGGTGGCCAACCGCGATGGCCAAAGTATTGTGGCCAGCGATTTGCCGGCTATGCTGCCGCTGTTCCGTATGGACTCTCCGTCCGGGGATGTGGGATTCATGGAGCCCGGGGAGATGGCGATTGTTACCCGGCAGGGCGTTAACTATCTGGACCTAGAGGGCAACGCGTTGGAAAAACAGTTGCGCCACGTTACTCCAGAAGATGTGTTGATCGACAAGGGCGGCTACCGGCACTTTATGCTCAAGGAAATTATGGAGCAGCCGCAGGCGGTGGCGGCGGCTTTGCGGGAGAGGGTGGACTTTGAGCACGGAAGAGTCAATTTGCCCGACTTCCCCATCTCCGACGCGGATATCAAGCAATTGCAGCGGGTGATGCTGATTGGATGCGGTACCAGCCTGCACGCGGCTCAGGTGGGTCGGCACCTCATAGAACGGCTGGCTGGTCTGCCTGCCGAAGTTGAGAGCGCTTCAGAGTTCCGCTATCGGGATGCCTATATCAACGAGCGCACGCTGTACATTTCTATTGCTCAGTCTGGGGAGACCGCCGATACGGTGGCGGCAATGCACGAGATCAAGGCTAAGGGTGGTCGGCTGATCACCATCTGCAATGCCCAGGGCAGCCAGGCCTCCAGACTGGCTGAAGCCACCTTATACATGCGCTCGGGCATGGAGGTTGGGGTGGCCAGCACCAAGACTTTCATCTCATCTCTGACTATCCTGAACTTGCTGGCCGTGTACTTGGGGCAAGTTAGAGGTCAACTTTCCCCGGAAGATTCTCGTCGGTTGGTTGATGACTTGGCCCGAGTCCCCACGCTCATCGGGGATATGCTGGTTGACACCAGTCAGTACCAGCAACTGGCCCGGCGCTTCAAAGATTATAACAATTTCATGTTCCTGGGCAGAGGTATCAACTCACCCATTGCCTCAGAGGGAGCGTTGAAATTGAAGGAAATTAGTTATATCCATGCGGAAGGCTATCCGGCGGGGGAGATGAAGCATGGCCCCATTGCGCTGATTGATACGGAAATGGCCACGCTGGCCCTGGCGCCCCGGGATTCGCTCTTCGACAAGATGCTGAGCAATGTGAAAGAGGTAAAAGCCCGGGATGGCGTGGTCATTGGAGTTACCACGGCGGGAGACACTGAGTTGAGCGAGGAAGTAGATGAAATAATCTACATACCTCCAGCCCCGGACCACTTGGTGCCCATGCTGGCTACTATACCAATGCAGTTGCTGGCTTACCACATCTCTGTTCAGCGGGGTTGCGATGTTGACCAGCCGCGCAATTTAGCCAAGTCAGTGACTGTTGAGTAGTTCAGGCTACAGGGCGCTTCCCTTGTTTTCATTCGACGTTTCGGTTGCGCCCTTTCAGTTCCGCGGGCAAAAGTAGCCAATGCCCTCTATTTCCGCGTTCATTCTTGGCCTGGTGCAGGGTCTAACCGAGTTCCTGCCGGTTTCCAGCTCCGGGCACCTGGTAATTGCCTCCAAGCTGCTGGAATACCAGTCGCCGGGATTGATCCTGGAAACCGTAGTCCACATCGCCACTACCCTGGCGGTAATCATCTACTTCCGTAAACGGTTTGCCTCAGTTATTGTCGGTGTTTTCAACGACATCGACAGTCGCAAGCTGGTTCTCATGCTTGGCTTGTCGTTCTGCACTACTGCCGTGATCGGGATTGGACTGGATCAAAGCGGAGTCATTGATTTGGTGTTTGACTCACCGGTCTTCGTTGGTGCCATGCTGCTGGTAACCGCCGGTGCGTTGTTCTCGGTATTGCGCTTGCAGCCTGCCGCAGAATCCGACCAGCCGTTGCAGATTTCCTGGAAGGTGGCGGTTCTGGTGGGACTGGCCCAGGGAGTTGCAATTTTCCCGGGCATCTCTCGTAGCGGGTTTACGATTGTTGCCGGGCTTTGGGGAGGAATGGGACGGAGATCAGCCGCCGAGTTCTCCTTTTTATTATCGGTGCCCACCATCCTGGCGGCGTCGCTGTTTGAGTTGTGGCGAGAACCTGACCTGGCAATTGGCGACGGTCAGGCCATGATTGTTGCCGGAGTTGTTGCTTTCATCACCGGAATGGCGGCCATTCACTGGTTAATGCGCTGGCTACAGCGGGGCCGTTTGTGGTGGTTTGCCGGCTATTGCGCTTTAATTGGAAGCGCTTCGGTGGCATATTGGGGGTTCTTCTAAGATGGGTGTTCGCCAAGAAGACGATCATTCCATATAGCGGGAACGCTACCGGCATTAGAGCAATCGCATATCCTTGAGATCAGATAGTGAAATCAGACAGTCCACTTGCAACTTCTGTGATGTCCAAGCCGTAATGGCTAAATGCGTCATTCCGGCGTAAGCTGGAATCCAGGGAATGAAACTGGACGCTGGCTTTTGCCGGTGCGACTCTGGCGCCTTTGCGGGGTAAGATGCGATTGCCCTGCTACAAGCTTTTCCCCGTCTTGCCGCCATCGTTGGTATGCTGTAGAGTCTAAGACGCGTCTGCTGCGCAGCATTTAATTGGATGGTGCCAGGGTGCTGGCGGCAAAACCCTGCTAATGCAGACATCGTCTTTCCCAAGGCAAATTTAGGCAGGCTAGATGAACCCAATCCGCGTACTCTCCCCCGCGACCACCGCTAACCTTGGCCCAGGGTTCGACTGTCTGGGTATGTCCGTCGATTTGTGGAATCGGCTGGATGTGTTGCCCGCCGAAAACGGCAGCCTGCCGCTGGTAGAGGTCATCGGTGAAGGTGAAGGCGAGTTGCCCACCGACAGCCGCAATCTGGTCTACCAGGCGATGGAGTTTCTGTTCCGTGAAGCGGATGAGAGCCTGCCTCCCTTGCACTTAATTTGTCATAATAAAGTGCCGCTCAGCCGTGGATTGGGCAGCAGCGCCGCCGCCATTGCCAGCGGACTGGTCGCGGCCAACGCTCTATGTAGCCATACCTTTTCTTCCAACGAACTGCTGGAGATGGCTGCCACCATTGAAGGTCACCCGGACAACGTCGCCGCCACGATTTTCGGCGGGCTGAGATTGGTGATTAGCGATCAGGATAAGCTATACACCGTGCCGATCAGCATGCCGTCGGAAGTCCATGCGGTGTTGCTAGTCCCCGAGGTCAGGATTGCCACCGAGGACGCCCGGCGAGTGCTTCCGGACATGGTCAGCGTAGCCGATGCGGTTTTCAACATGGGGCGCATTGCGCTCCTGGTGGCGGGCATGACCACCAACCACCCGGAATATCTGAGCGTCGCGACCCAAGACCAAATGCACCAGCCCTATCGCCAGACAATATTCCCGGCGATGAAGGTGATCTTCAAAGCAGCCCGGGACGCCGGAGCTTTGGGGGTGTTCCTTTCCGGCAGTGGCTCAACCATCATGGCGTTGACGCAGGGACGGGAGATGACGGTGGCCTACGAGATGGCTGAAGCGGCCCGTCAAACCGAGTTAGAGTATACAGTCGAAGTGACTAAACCCACCTTGCTGGGCGCACACCTGGTCGATTCTGGATAGCGGCCTGTGCGCCTCAGCGGTTTCGGACTCAACCAGTTAATTTGTTTTCATTAGGTTTCGATCAATGGCATTGGTAGTCCATAAATATGGCGGCAGTTCGGTGGCCGACGCGGAGCGAATCCGAAATGTGGCCAGGCGTATCGTCAGGGTCAAGGACTCTGGTTTAGATATCGTGGCGGTGGTATCGGCGATGGGCGACACCACCGACGATCTAATCGAACTGGCCCACACCGTTTCGTCAGACCCAGACCCTCGGGAAATGGACTTGCTCCTGTCCACCGGAGAACTGGTGTCCTGCACCTTGCTGACCATGGCTTTGCGCTCTTTGGGTTATCCGGCCATCAGCCTCAGTGGGCCTCAGGCTGGTATTCACACCGACACCATGTACGGGCGGGCCCGCATCCACAGTGTAGACCCCGACCGTATCAAATCCGAGCTTCAGAAAGGCCGGGTAGTGGTGGTGGCTGGCTTCCAGGGCATAACCGAAGACCTGGACATCACTACCCTGGGCAGGGGCGGCTCCGACACTACCGCCGTGGCCCTGGCGGCAGCTTTGGGCGCAGAACGGTGCGACATCTATACTGATGTCGAGGGTATCTACACCGCCGACCCGCGGATAGTCCCGAATGCCAGAAAGATGTCGGAAGTGGGCTATGAAGAGATGCTGGAGTTGGCCAGCTATGGGGCTAAAATGCACCCCAGGTCAATTGAGTTGGGCGCGGTGTATCAGGTTCCGATCTACGTGGCGTCCAGCTTCACCGACGCACCGGGCACTTTGATCCAGCAATCAGCAGATGAGCGCAAAATGGAAAATAGAATAAAAGTCACTGGAATTGCCACCCAAGCCAACGTAGCCAAGATCACTGTGCGCGCCGTCCCCGACCGGCCCGGTATCGCCGCCGCATTGTTTGAGCCGCTGGCTAAGGGTGGGATCAGCGTGGACACCATAGTGCAGAATACCAGCGAGGAGCGCACCACCGATATCAGCTTCACCGTCAGTCGGGCTGATCTGCCCCACGCCTTACGGGAGGTTGAGTCCCTTAAAGAGACTCTGGGAGCCGCTAGCGTGTTTAGCGACCCCACGCTGGCATCGGTGAGTGTTGTTGGTTCGGGTATGCAAAACACCCCTGGTTACGCCTCGCGCATGTTCCGCATTTTGGCCGATGGCAACGTGAACATTGACATGATAACCACCTCTGAGATTCGCATCTCCTGCATTGTCAGGGAGGAGCAGGCCGCCGAGGCTGTCCGCCTCCTGCACCGAGGATTTCAACTTGATATGGAAGGCCAGTAGACGGGCGTGCCAGATCCTGAGTCGCCCTTGTCTGAGCCGTTGCAGTCCCCGTTTCTTTCAATAGTAATTCCGGCTTATAACGAAGAATCCCGTATTCTAGAGACTCTGGGGCAGGTGGTCGAGTTTCTGGCCTCCCAGAGCTACTCTTGGGAGGTGGTGGTGGTAGACGACGGCAGTACCGACGGCACCGCCTCGTTGGTCAGCGACTTCGCCTCCAGACATTCCAGCGTTCGCCTGATTACCGTGCCCCACCGGGGTAAGGGCTGGGCGGTCAAGCACGGCATGCTGGACGCCGCCGGTGCCTATCGCTTCCTCTGTGATGCGGATCTCTCCATGCCGATTGAGCAGGTGGAACGTTTCTTGCCGCCCCAGTTGGACGGTGTTGACATTGCCATTGGCTCTCGTGAAGCGCCCAATTCCAGGCGCATTGGTGAACCCGCCCGTCGGCACACCATGGGGCGGTTGTTCAACGGTCTGGTGCGGGTTTTGGCGGTGCCTGGCCTGGACGATACTCAGTGCGGCTTCAAATGCTTCAGAGGCGAGATTGTATCGGAGTTGTTCCAACGGCAGACCCTGGACGGGTTCGCCTTTGATGTCGAATTGCTTTTTATGGCGTACCGGTCTGGGATGAAGATTCAAGAGGTGGGTATCGATTGGTACTATCGGGATCAGAGTAAAGTTCGTCAGATACACGACTCGTTCGCAATGACCCGCGATCTACTAAAAATCCGCTGGCGACATAAGAGGCGACGATAGCGTTTTGTGTAGGAAATTGTGGGGGTATCTGCTAGAAAGACAAATGGGCCCCGTGTTTTCTGGCTGTCTGGTAATGGGCGTGTCTAAACAATTTGTTTGGGTTTAGTTGGGAATTATCTGGGTTATCGATATGGGCAGCCAACCCACGATAGATCATCTCCTTTTGGAGCCAAAATGGACTTGACCTGACGTGTGGATTTATTGTATTTACTTAAGTAAGCTTTTTTATGAGGACTTCTTCCGAATAGATCATTGAAATGGCTAGTACACCTTCGCGCAGTTCTTTCGGTAGTTTTAATATGCTCATCGCTGCTAATTTCGGTGAGCTAAACTACCGAGATATTTAGC
>MUCJ01000003.1 GCA_002816715.1 SAR202 cluster bacterium Casp-Chloro-G3
TTATCTGTGTAACCCTACCCCACATAACATCTCTGGTGGTACACAATTACTCCGCCCCGATGGTACGTTTTCTCTCCGCCCTTGACACATGGCTACTTCGCAACCACCACCCATCAGGGCGGGACGAAGTCCTGGGCCTACCCCTCTGTGACCTGAGCGCGATCTATGGCGTCAATCCCAAAATTCGGGGATTTGTGAACGAACCCAGGTTCGATAAGCATTTGTTTGCCAATCTCTGGTGGTTCGGGCCGTAGGTTAACTGCGTTGGAAAAGGTCTCGGGTGCAGGTGACCTGGCATACCATGCCCTGGTACGCGTGATGAAAATTAGAATCTCCCGCCTTGGATGCAGCGGCAGACCGGTGTGTCTGCCCGGACGCACCCACAGGTCCGCCCCTACTTCGTAGTGGGATTTGGCACCCGTTCCGGATTATGTTAACAACGCATGGTAACAAAGTGGGCCATCATATTCATATGGTGGCCCACTTTGTTAACCTTGGAAACCGCCTAGCTCACTCGATCCACTTCATTTGCTCGTCCCACCGGACTTCCCGCTCAGCCCTGGAGATGAAATCCAGCCGATCTGACACGCCATAGACTATTGGTAGCTCCAGGACACCAGGATACAAACCGGTATCGTAGACGTATTTCCACAATTCATAGAGCTTCTCCTCCCGCTCTTGCCCGCTAAGAGCAGCCGACGGAATGATCTGAGGATTCAGGAATTCGTCACAGCCGTATCCCGCCCGATGCTCACACAGGATATTCCGCAGAGAAAACCAGGAATCACCAGTCTCGTTGCCGTGAGGCCAACTGATTATGTCCGCGCCAACCCCAAAGAAGGGACTATTGGCATCGTTCTGATTGTAGTGGTTGGTCCATATCGTGGGCTCTACCAGGGCGACCCCTGCTTTGAAACCCACTTCAACCCACATTCCGGCTATTGCCTCAAACATTTCGACATCTCTGGGGAAGCGGCCATTTCTGGTCATGACATCGAACTCGAAATCCGGCCACTTATTGAAGTAATCAGCCTCCTCAAGAAGTTGCCTGGCCAACTGCGGGTTGTATTCGTGGGGTACCTGGATATCGGGCCGACTGCCAGTCAGCTTGTCATTGAAAGGCGAACCCCGGCAAACACCCAGGCCATCGTAAAGTTGCTCGTTGATCGTCTCACAGTCAATGGCATGCCTCAGGGCCAGCCTAACTTTGGGGTCTTGGAAAGGCTCTCGGTTCTTGGAATTTATTTTCAGCACGACGACTTCGGATGACTCTCCGATGATTGCATTTGGCACATTGTTCAGGTTCTGCGGGCCGACGTCATAGGCCCAATCAGCTTCTCCTGTCTTAACCATGGCCGCCCGAACGGTGTCCTCTTCCCGCCATACCACCGACACTTCAGGAAACTTCACAACCTCGCCTTGCCAGTAGTCCTCAAATGGCTCGGCCTTGAGGGAGATTCCTCGATCCCAGGAGATGAACTGGAACGGCCCGGAACTGATGAAGGTGCTGCGCCGCTCGTCTTCCTGGGCATTGGTGTACCAATCTGGAGCGGCGAAGAGCGTAAATCTAGCACCGGTAGGGGCTAATGGGCACGCTTCTTCGCAGATGATGTCCAGAGTATAGTCATCTACCGCAATTACCTCGTGAGGGCCACCAACTGCTTCAGTGTAAATCATGCCTCGCTCCGGCAGATTTATGAAGTTCATGTCTGTTGCCGCGGCATTGGCGTCAAACGTTTCACCGTTGTGAAACGTAATTCCCTGCCGTATCTTGAAGCGCCAGTGGCTGGGATCGCCACCCACCGACTCCCAGCTCTCCGCGGCCAATCCCCTGAGCTCGCTGCTGCCGGTGATTCGCTGGGTCAGCGGCTCAGTAAAGCTGTTTCTAAAGTGTTCTGTTCCCGCGCCAGCGTTACCGTCCATCCAGTCCAGATGGTTAGGTTCCAAGTTAGACACAATCACCAGGGATCGGCTGATTTCGCTAGCAACAGGTTCAAATGTGGCAACGGGCGCGGTGGTTGGAGCCAAAGCGCTGGTTGGCTCAACCGAGGCCGCCTGACCTCCGCCAGATTCTGGAACACTAGTTGGCTCTTCAGTCGGAGCAGCCGCGCCCCCGCAGGCAACTGCAAGCAGGAATAGGAGCAGGATCACACCTGCCAACACAGGCTTAATCAATTTGGCAAAGCTGAGATTATTAATATAGTACATTCTTAACCTCCTTTTATAACCATAAAGTTGCAACCATAAAGCCACCAAAATAGCGATGGTGCCAAATCTAGCAGTTGCAGAATCCTAGTTTATGGCCAACTTATTTGTCAATACGTTTACCCAACATAAAACCGATAATTATCTTCCCAGTACCGCCAGAATCTGGTAAATATTCCGGTGAATTATCTGATACTGGAACGTTTCCGTAAATTATACGTCTCTGTGAGACGTTATCCAATTCGTATAGACCGCCAACAACCCCGGCTAGTCATGTCACAAAAACGGGAGCATTGTCTGGCGTAGCTGCCCGAACCGAAAAATCAGGCTTTCAACGAGGTCAATAGTTGGTACTTCACCGAGGTGCGACGGGTTGTGGGGAGCTACTACTCTAAGGTTATGAGCCGGTTGTTAGCGAATCCAGGGCGCCACCGGACGGAGCAAGTGAACCAGGAAGGAGCCGCCAAACAATAACGCTCCAACCAGCAAAATAATCAGGGCCGGATTAGCCAACCCGCTGAACAGTTGGTCGGTGAGTGACTGAACCAGGTCGTTGACCAGGGTCACCGCCGAAGGCGGCAATTCGGAAACTCTGACGATTTGCTCTTCTACCAGGGCGTTAATTAGCCGGGGCAGCGTATTTTCCATGATCTTGCCCAGCACAAACAGGACTAGACCCGTCAGCATCAAGGTCAGGCCGGGCCAACGCATGGCGTTGATCAGGCTGGGTAAGTAAATCAGAAACATCACGACAGTGCCCACAATTGCCACGATTAGAGCCACATCTCCGGCAATGGTTACCACCCGTCGGAACTGCGCCCTGATGCCGTCAATATCGCGCCGCAGCGTCTCTTCATTGACCCCATCGCTATTGTCGGCAGCGATGGCAATCAGGTTCAGGCGACCCTGGTCATCGGCATAGCGGCTAACCTGGCCAATACCCTGATCAACTAAGGGCGTCAACCCAGCGTGGGCGACCTCCTTCAGGAACCGGCGGGTATCGCCAGCTATAAACTCGCTTCGGATGGTAGTGACGTTGGCTCGCAGCCCATGGCTAACGCGACGGTCAATCCTGGGATCATTGAGAATGCTGGGGAGCACGCTATCGAAGACGTTGGCCCGGAGGGGCTCTGGGATAAACCCAATTGCCGGTATTGCCTCTGGGATTTTGCCGGTGGCGATATCCCAGACTATGGCGTTAATTAGTTCCTCAACTTCAGCAAGCTGATCGAGGGGTTCTTGTGCTGCGTCTATATCTACGATATCCAGTTCGTCAATGCGCCGGTCAATATGTTCAAAAACGTTAGCTTCGACATCGGCCAGCGGCTCTCGCAGGTCAATCTCCAATTCCAATGCATCGCGCTCCCCGTTCAGGTACTCAATGCCGCCCGCCAGGTTTTTCTCCACTTCGACCTGAAGATAATCTGGCGGGACGATTTGCCTGACAATCTGCACAATTTCCGGTTGACCGACCAATTGGATGTCTCCGATCAGGTCGCTGGTTATCCTGCGGATTTGGGGCTCCAGAAGTACCTCGTCATAGAGACGATTATAAGCATCGTGCTCGTTGAGGATTGCAGTGTAGGTGCCGACGTCCAGAACCTTGCCGCTGAAATTGCTCACCAGCAAAAACGACAGAAAGGACGTGAAAATCAGCAGTCCGAGGATGGCAGCGGCAACGGATCGAGCAATCCAAAGCCACAGGTTCATGGCGAACTCATGGACAGAAGTGGCCTAGATACGCGGACATGGCAGCGATTACAGGCACACGTACCTCAGCAGCATTTGTGAAGAGAAATGTTGATTTGATGCCCAACCTATAGAGGATTCTATCACCGCACCCGCTGAGCAGCGTGACCGGGCTTATGCCCTTTTGTATCGAATTACAAACGACTTATAAAATCATGAAGGCCCAACTGCCAAGATGGGCCTTCACTGTGACTTTAGTTTACTAATGGCAGGCAGGCAGGGTGCGGGACATTTTAGTAATTTGGCCCCATACTGCGTAGTCGTCGCGCCCGCTCCTCAATCGGCGGATGGGTGGAGAACAGGTTGGCCATAGCCTTTCCAGTCAGCGGGTTGACGATGAACAAATGGGAGGCTGATTCCGCCACCTTCATGGGATGGGCCGCGGCCCCTCGTTCCAGTTTCTCCAGCGCGCTCGCCAATGCTTCCGGGTTCCCTGAGGTCTTGGCCCCGGTAGCGTCGGCCTGAAATTCACGGGAGCGGGAGATTGCCAGGCGGATTATCGTCGCCGCAATAGGCATGACAATGGCGACCACCAGCAGGCCGATGATGCTTCCGCCTCCGCGCTCTCGACCACCGCCCATACTACCGAAGATGGCCGAGAACTGGGCAATCATCGCCAGCATGGATATGGCCCCGGCTAGTGTCGCGACGATGGACATGATCAAAGTGTCCCGGTTGCCCACATGGGCCATTTCATGGGCCATCACCGCGCCCAATTCCTCCCGCGTCAGCAGCCGACGGATCCCGGTAGTCGCCGCCACGGTGGCGTGTTGGGGGTTGCGACCGGTAGCAAAGGCGTTGGGAGAGTCGCTTTCAATCGAATATACCTTGGGCATGGGCAGTCCGGCCAGCGACGCCTGTTCCGCCACCAGCCGGTATAGCTCGGGGTCTTCCTCTTCTGTGACCTGGCGGGCGTGGGTCATGCCCAGAGCGATGCGGTCACTGAACCAGTAGGCGCCTACATTAAGAATCAGGGCAAAGCCCAGCGCCATAACGATGCCGATCTCGCCGCCGAACATTGCGCCGATCAGCAGCAGCAGGCCAGTCAACACCATCAGCAAGAAAAATGTTTTCAGGGTGTTCATTGATCCAAAATTCTCCGGTCCAAAATTCTCCAGTTTCGGCACGACATAGTGTGTGCCAGATGTAGTGTATGGTTTAACCCGCTGGTTTTTCGCTCAGAGGGTTGATCCCTATCTGTAATTATATCATTGCCCAGATTCACCATCGGATTTGCCCTTAGCTACGTCATAGTTATGTCAATTTAGGTGTCTGCCAGTTAAAGTAAAATACGCTGGTTAGGACCAGGTGGTTCTAAGCCCTTTTCGTTGACATGCTTCGTTGACATGCTTCGTTGGTGCGTGATACATTTCACACTGTTTGACTGCGACTCTGGGAGGAATTACTATGCCGATCAATATCGGCGTTTTGGCAAAGCAAGTTATGGATCCTGAGATGCCGATGTCGGCCTTCCGGATTGACGCCAATACGCGCCAAGTAGTTACACCTCCCAATATTCCTCCGGTGGTCAATGGCTTTGACGAGAACGCGGTTGAGGCTGCCTTACAGATTAAAGACTCTCAGGAAGCCACCATCACCGTCATCGCGGCAGGCCCCACCTTTGCCTTGGACGTGATGAAGAAACCCTTGTCGATGGGCGCCGACCAGTTGGTGCTACTTCAGGACGACAGTTTCAAAAACACGATCGACAGTTTTTTCACTGCCCAACTGCTGGCGGCGGCAGTGCGTAAACTGGGCGGCTTTGACCTGATTATCTGTGGCCGTCAGGCTTCCGACTGGGATAACGCCCAGGTGCCCTTGGGCGTGGCAGAAATTCTGGGCATGGCCTGCATCACTCTAGGCCGAAAAGTTGAAGTCAAAGGGGATAAAGTTGTCGTCGAGCGACTGATCCCCGGCGGCTATGAAGTGGTGGAGGCATCGCTACCCGCCCTGGTTACCGTCAGCAACGAGTTGGGTCAGCCCCGGTATCCCACATTGCGGGGCATCATGGCGGCGACTCGCAAGCGTCCCACCATCTGGAGCGCCGCCGATCTGGAAATCGAAGCCGGGCAGTTGGAGCCGCGCATCACCCTCCACGACCTGTTCGTGCCCCAGCGCAACCAAGACTGCGAGATTATTGAGGGCGATGACGAAGCGGATGCCGCCCGCCAATTGGCATTCAAACTTCGGGAAGCAAAGCTGATTTAGTAGTCCAATTAAATTTCCACAGTAAATTTCCGCGGGAAGCGGCCTGGTTATTTTATTCGGAGTATTCCGTCGGAGTATTCCGTCGGAGTATTCCGAGGGTATCTCGGTAGGTTTTTTCACGGGTAATCACCGGAGGATGTAATGGCTGAGGGAGTCCTAGTTCTGGGAGACGTGACCAACGGTGAGTTGAGTCTCACCGCGCGGGAAGTGCTGGCCGCCGGGCGCACTGTGGCTGACGACCTGGGTGAGGAACTAAGTATTGGCCTGTTCGGTGACTCGCTGGAAGGCCCGTCCCAGCAAGCCATCAGCCACGGTGCCGACAAGGTCTACTCGGTGACCAACCCAGCCCTGGGGCAGTACCAGGTTGACCTGTATCTGTCGGCAATGGAAACTCTCTGCCGAGAAGCAGACCCCAGCGTTATTCTGCTTGGGCGCACCAACGAAGGCCGGGAGCTGGCCCCAAGACTCGCTTTTCGGCTCGGCGTTGGCTTGGCCCAAGACTGCCTGGAAATTTCGGTTGACCCGGCCACCAAGAAACTGCTGGCCAACCGGCCAGTGTATGGCGGCAGCGCGGTCGCCGTAGTCAGTTGCAATTACAGCCCCCAAGTCGCGGCAGTGCGTCCCAAGGTGTACGAACCACTGGAGGCAGACGCCTCAAGGCAGGGTCAGGTAGTGTCCTTTCCGGTGGAACTGGATGCCAGCCAGGCCCGCACCACGCTGGTGAACACCGTCAAAGAAGAGGCCCAGGGTATCAAGCTGGAAGACGCCCGCATTGTCGTTTCCGGTGGCCGGGGACTGGGCGGCCCAGAGCCGTTCAAAGACCTGGAAGAACTGGCCAAGCTGCTGGGCGCGGGACTGGGAGCCTCTCGTGCCGCGGTGGATTCGGGATGGGTTCCCGCCAGCTATCAGGTGGGCCTGACCGGCAAGACCATTACCCCTGACCTGTACATTATGGTCGCCATTTCCGGCGCCAGCCAGCATATGGCAGGTTGTTCCGGGTCGAAGGTAATCGTCGCGATCAACAAAGATATCGAAGCCAATATCTTCAAAGAAGCCCGCTATGGTGTGGTGGGCGACTGGCAGAAAATATTGCCCGCCCTTACCGAGACTATTCGCGAATTGACGCAGGGGTAGCGAGCTTTCAGGACAACCGGGGCCGCTCGTCCTGAGCCAGTCGAAGGATGGACGGCCTGCACTGGCTCATGGTTCGACAAGCTCACCACGAGCGGAATTTTCGTGCATTCGCAAACGTCCTGCTACTCTTCGGGTTCTGCCTTGAGCGTTCCCAGCCTGGGCGTGTTATAACGGTCTTCTGGGTTCACCCAACCGTTAAAATTGGGCTTGCGTTTTTCCGCGAATGCCTTTCTTGATTCCATCAAGTCCGACTTGTCCCCATGCTCGTGAAGAGCTTCGGCTAAACTACTCAAATCGGGAGCTACCTGGGGACGCATTTGCCGCATCATATAAACTGTGTTGACCCGGGATGCCGGGGGCAGGGTGAGCAAGTGTTCGGCCATTTCGAACGCGGTGGGCAATAGCTGTTCCGGGTCAACCAATCGATTGAGGAACCCGACCTCGTAAAGCCGCTCAGCGGTGAAGCGGAAACCCAGGGCCATTTCAGTAGCGATTGGGTGCGGGAGACCGGCAAACATCCCGTGCTGATAGCCGCCCAGCAACCACCGTTTGGCCTCCGAAACCTCGAACACCGCGCCGCGAACCGCCACGCGCAAGTCGGTACGCTCTACCAGCATAAATCCGCCACCCATCGCAAATCCGTTGACGGCGGCGATGACCGGTTTGTCCAGGGTTCCATTGTTAAGAGGGTTATCAATTGGATGCGCTGCACTTCCCGGTGCGCCGCGTTCCAGAGCTTCCTTCATGTCCTCGCCGGCACAGAATGCCCGCCCAGTACCGGTAAACACGGCAACTTCTAAATCCGGGTTGTTCTTGAATTCGGTAAATGCTGCCGCCATCTCGGTTCTGAGTTCAACCCCCAGGGCATTCATCCGTTCCGGCCGGTTCAGTTGGATCAGCATTATTTGACCGTGTTGTTCAGTATTTACTACCACCATGCGTTAACCTCCGGGACTGTTTAAGTGTGCGGCTGGCCCGCACCAATGCCCTTGCTCCGACTAGCCATTGCCGTTCTGGAAATAGAACACTCCAGGTTAGCCGCCAGCCAATCTGGGTAAGAGGCAGCAATTGTGATAGTATGTTGTGCGGAGGAGAGCCTTGTCAAACAACCTTGAACGCCCTTTAAATTACCTGACTCAGGTGCGAGAGGTCGGCCTGCTTTCTGGAGAGAAAGTGGTCTGCTTGTTTGCTCCAGAAACAGGCATAGTGCCAGAACCGACCACGGAAGGGCGGTTGTTGGTGACCACCAACCGGCGCATCATCTCCTTTGAGGAGGGTCAGAGCGCACAAGATACTATGCTGATTCCCATCGAGGACATGAAGGCAGTGTCAGTAAGGAACGGGTCACGAAATTCGCTGTCTTGGACGCAAGCACTATTGATGATCGCTGGCGGCTTGGTCATCTATTTGGTGGTGTCATACTGGCTTACTACCAGATTCGACGGCCCCTCCATCCCTTTGATCAACATCGACCTGGCACCACTGGTCGTATTGCTGGCATTGCTCACCGGCGCTTGGATCGCCTGGCAGCACTACTTTGCCTCAGAGGGTGGGTCAATCAGATTCCAGGGCAGCGACTGGAGCTTCTCCTTGCCATACCCTGGGGAGACTGCTGGAGAAGAAGTTTACCAGCTGATCAACCTGATGTTCTCGGCGCGTAACGGACATAGCAGTCGTTCCATGACGGCAGGTGATCTATAACGGGGGACTAGATACAGTGCCCATTCCTAAAACCAGCTATCCCAAGGGCAAAGCTGGGTCAATATCTAAATCCAGGCCGAATTGCTCGCCTCGTTGGACTTGATAATAGGCGCAAGCGGCGATCATGGCGCCGTTATCAGTGCAAAGCACCGGTGGGGGAATGATCACCGGCAGCGTCGACCGCTGAGCCACTACCTCCCTCAACCTCGCATTGGCCGCCACCCCGCCGCCCAAAACGATACCCTTGGCGTGGTACTGTTTTGCCATTTCGATTAACTTTACTACCATCACATCCACCAATGATTCCTGGAAAATTGCCGCCATCTCCCGCACCAGATGGGCCTGTTGCACTTTATCCAGAATGCTGGTGTCGGCGGGGTAAACGCCTTTTGACTGCGCCAGGTGCAGCAGAGCGGTCTTGACCCCGCTGAAGCTGAAGTCCAGGGTATCCTTCATCCAAGCGCGCGGCAATGCCGGTAGCTCAGTGCCGGACGCCCCTTGCGATACACGTTGAATCTCCGGGCCGCCGGGGAATCCCAGCCCCAAAATTCTTGCCGCCTTATCAAAGGCTTCACCAGCAGCATCATCCCTGGTGCGGCCCACCAGCTTGTAGATGCCATGACCCTCCATCAGGATCAAGTCGGTGTGGCCACCGGAGGCGATCAAGCAGGCCAGGGGAAATCCCGGCGATTCAGCCGGACTGTCGACGCCCTCGATCAGCCAGGAGGCATAGATGTGCCCCTCCAGGTGGTTGACCCCAACCAGAGGCACTCCCAGCGAGAACGAGAGTGCTTTGGCGGTGTTAAGTCCGGTGATTAATGAACCCGCCAGACCAGGGCCATAAGTCGCGGCCACGAAATCGACGTCTTCCAGGGCGATGCCGCCGTCGGCCAGGGACTTTTCCAGGGTGGGTACCATGTCTCGAACGTGCTGACGCGACGCGACTTCAGGCACGACGCCGCCGTACCGCGCGTGGAGATCTACTTGCGAGGAGATAACGTTAGCCCGCAGTAGCCGTCCGTCTTCGACGATTCCGACCGCAGTCTCGTCGCAAGAAGTTTCTATACCGAGAATTTTCATGCTTCTGAACTCAAGAACCACCTAAATGTTATTGACATGATGATACGGAGAACTCTTTGACCAAGTCAACTTTGCCCTAACTTTGCACTACCGGGGAGCGGATGCTATCATCTTGGTATCTCCACATTAAGCGGAGTAGCAGCCCGTTCGCAATCAGAGGTGCACAGCTCCGTCATGGCGTTTTCTGCCTTATGTAACACACTTGTCTCCGCCTCGGTTCATCAGGTTACACCCCTGGTTTCACAATTAACTTTTGCGATCTTGGTCCGCGAAATTGCCAGACCAGATATATTCTAATTATTCAGTAACCTCAGGAGGTACCGCTCGAAATGGGAGAACTACCAGTTGGTTTAGGAATCATTGATTGGTACGGTCATGCGTCAATATTGCTCGTAACTGGCGAGCCGACTGTGACCTTCGGCATAACAAATATCTACATTCAGATGTTGATTCTGGTCGTAAGCATTGTCATGGTTGCCTTTTTCAGCAGCGCCGAAGCCAGCCTGATTTCCACCAACAAATTCCGAATACGCTATTTGGCCGAACAGGGCAATGGTTCGGCCAAGGTGGTCAATCAGGTGCTGGCCAAGCCGGAGAAGTTCTTTTCTACCATTTTGCTAACCGAAAATGCCTTTATTATTTTCGCCTCGTCCTTTGGCACTGCGATGGCGATTAGCCTGCTGGGCGGCAGCGACTCCGCCATTCTAATTGCCACTGCGATCATGACGGTCGTGATCGTAACCTTCGGTGAGATAACCCCCAAGACTCTGGCCGCTAGCTTTGCCGACCGCTGGTCATTGATCATCGCGCGGCCCATTAGCTTGATCATGTTGGTGGAAACCCCGGTGATATATTTCTTCACCGTGTTACCCCGCATTATTATGAAGACCTTTGGGGGCCACGGTCACAGCTTTGCCCCTTCAAGCACCGAGGGCGAACTGCGGATGCTGATCAACATCAGTCGGGCCGAGGGCGCGGTCGAGGCATCTGAGGCCGTCTTGCTGGAGAAGGTGTTCCGGTTTGGCGACCGGCAAGTTCGAGAGATCATGACCCCGCGCCCTGAAATTATCTGGATTGAAAAAGGTACTACACTGAAGGGTTTCTTGGGCGTGTACGCGGAACATAGCCATACCCGTTTCCCGGTTTACGAGGGCACCATGGAGAACGTCGTTGGGGTATTGTCCAACAAGGACGTGATCGTAGCGATGGCCAAAGGTCAACTTGAACCGGAAGATAGCGTTACCGATCTGCTCCGTCCGGCCTACTTTGTCCCTGAGACCAAAACGGCCAGCAGCACTTTCGCCGAGTTGCAGCAGAAAGGGCATGGATTGGTGCTGACCGTCAATGAATTTGGCGGCATTGCCGGTCTGGCTTCTCTCAAGCAGTTGCTTGAGGTGATCGTGGGTGCAGTCCGTGATGAGGACAGTGAACTTGACGAGGGCTACACCTCAGTTGACGACGACACCTATCATGTAGACGCCAGCAATGGCGTCACTGAAATCAACGAGAAGCTCAATTTGGATATACCCGAGGGCGATTACCAGACATTGGCCGGGTTCGTCCTGGATCGGCTGGGTTACATCCCAGAAACGGGGGAAATTCTAGAATACGGGACCCTGAAGCTGACAATTCAACAGATGGATGGCGTCCGCATTGATCAAGTGGAGATTCAAAGGGTGGCGGCTCAGGAAGTAGAGGTCCAAGAGTGAATCTGATCCTGGTTCGTCACGGGGAAACCGAGTGGAACAAACTGGGTAAGTTTCAAGGCCAGGCGGACATTCCCCTGAATGAACGGGGTCTGTCTCAAGCCAAAGACACGGCTAAGGCGGCAATATCCTGGCGGCCCACTGCTCTGTATTCCAGTCCCCTGGACCGGACAATGCAAGTCGCCGAAGAAATCGCCAAAGTTACCGGCTTGAGCGTGGCAACAGATCCCCGCCTCAAGGAATTGGACCTGGGAGAAATGGAAGGGGTCAGCGGCGAACAGATGCGGACCCAGTGGCCTCAAGTACATGAGACCTGGCGAAGACATCCAGAGTTGGTAACTATGCCCGGCGGCGAGTCCTTAGTCCAGCTTCACGAAAGAACCTGGCAGGCGTTTGAAGCTGTGGAAAAGGCTCATGGCGAAGAGGATACCATCGTGGTCATATCCCATAACTTCGCCATTCGCGCCATCTGCGGCACTTTGTTGGGAATGCCCCTGTCCAATTTCCACCGCATGTTTCTCAATCTTAGCTCAGTCACCCGTATGGACCGGGGACAAATGGGCTGGCGTCTCCTCAGCTATAACTCCACCTCCCACTTGTCTCCGGAGAACCAACCGACCTGATGAAAAACCCCGGGGTTGTTTCCCGTATTGACCGATTGGTGGCTGACGCGCTGCAAAGGGCTGGCTACTTCGGCCAAGGGCTGACCCTGGTGATTGCTGTTTCTGGCGGGCCAGATTCCTCGGCGTTGCTCTACTCATTGCATCGGCATCGCCTTCGCGGCATTCACGACCTCAGGCTCCACGTGGCCCACCTGAACCACGATATACGCGGCGAAGAATCGGACCAAGATGCCAGCTTCGTCGCTGAACTGGCACATAGTCTAGATCTGCCAGCCACTATCGAAAAAGAAGACCCGCTGGCATACCAGAGGAAGCACCGCATATCATCTTTTGAACAGGCAACCAGGGAGATGCGGTATTCATTTCTGTATCGAGTGGCTCAAGAGCAGGGCGCTCCGGCAGTAACAGTGGGGCATACCGCCGATGACCAGGCCGAAACGGTTCTGGAGCACATCCTAAGGGGCTCTGGCCTGCGCGGCCTGAGAGGAATGACCGAGGTATCGCCGTGGCCCTGGCCGCCCAGCGCTGGTGGAGTCGTGGTGTTCCGGCCATTACTGGCAGCGGCTAAACACGAGACCGTTGCCTACTGTCGGGAACTGGGCCGCGAGTTTCATCAAGACAGCGATAATAACCTACCGAAGTTCACACGCAACCGGGTGCGCCAGGAGCTGCTGCCGCTGCTAGCCGCCGATTACAACCCAAGGGTTACCGACGCGCTGATTCGTTTGTCCCATACTGCGGCCCTGGACCTGGATTTCCTGGAGCGAGAATGCGACCGCCTCTGGCCGGATATCGCCTCTGAAGTGACCGACGACTCTGCGTCAAAGAGCATTAGTTTCAACCGGCAGGCTTTGAACAGACTGCATCCATCGATGCTGCGGCAGGTGCTGCGGAGAGGCTATGTCCAGATGAGCGGTGACGCGCGGCGGCTGGAGGAAAGCCACCTGGCTGGCATTTCAACGCTACTTGAACAAAACAAAACTGGATTTAGCGTCGGCCTGCCCCGGGGACTGTGGCTGCACGCCAGTTACGATGTCGTTGTACTTGCGGGAAATGCCCGCTTGCCTTGCCCTCTGCCCGCAATAGAGGGTGAACATCTAATTCAACTGCCCAACGCAATGGGCACTCACATCGTGACTAGAGTTGGCAGCTGGCAAGTTAAGGCCGAGCTTGTCTCTCAATATAGCAAGAAAAACCCGCTTGAGCCAGAAGGATTGATCGAGTTCTTCAACGCTGAATCCCTAGAAAACGGCGTTTGGGTCAGGACTCGGCAGCCCGGCGACCGGTTTCAACCTTTGGGAATGAACGTCGAGAAAAAACTTCAGGATTTCTTCACCGATTCGAAGGTGCCCAGAGTCTGGCGAGACCGGGTACCATTGCTGGCATCCGACCAGGGCATTGCCTGGGTGGTCGGCCACCGGATTGCAGAGTGGGCCAAGGTTGATACCAGGGCGGCAAGCAATCCTTCTACGCTTCGGATCGAGTTTACCCGGTAACGGACTGACGGCAGGTTACCGCCAGCGAACTCAAAAGAGGCTGTATCGAGACCTACAGTCCCAGCAGCCGGGCCGGATTGTCCTTGACCAGCATGCCCAATTCCACCTCGTCCAGGCCCGCTTTCAGCAGAGTGGCAATGCCCATGCGCAGACCCTCGGCGGGCATGGGATGGAAGTCCTGTCCGAAATCGGTGCTGATGATGCAGTTCTCGGTGCCAATGGTCCGGATAACTTCCACCAGGTCCTGGGGAGGCATTCGGTAGGTCATGGGCATCATCACGTGTATGCAATGCTCAACGAAAGCTCCCATACCGGCCAGGGTCTTCATGTCGTCCGGGGTCATCCCAGTCCAGAATGCTGAAGTCGTGCCGTGGGTCACCACCACACGGTTGATGCCCAGATTCTTGGCCTCCGCCACCAGCGCCATGCACTCCCGGGTCGAAATATGTCCGGTAGCCAGCACCATATCATGGGCCTTGATCAGATCCAAGATAGGGTAAACCTCGGGCAAAAGCTTGCCGTTATCGTCCAGCAGGGAAATACCGCCGCTCAGTCCCTTATGCTGCCGGTCAGCCTGCGCAGAGTAGGTCGGCATCCAAACCACCCGTCCGCCCATGTTAGCCGTAGCTTCTATTGCTGATGGGTTCAGACCGCCCACTTCAAAGTCCAGGGAGATTCCGCCGATCAGGTTTATGTCGGGCACTATCTGGCTGACGGTGTAAGCCACCGGTTGGGTGGGGTATTCATGACTTTTGAGCACCAGCGCCTGCATCCCCATTTCGGCGGCTTGCTTAGCGATCTCAATGGCGTTGCCGCGCCGCTCTACCTTGGGATCGGGAGCGAAATGCACATGGATATCTACCGCTCCCTCTACCAGTCTGTCTGCGTTACTCACAAATGCTCCTTGCACCAGTTAAATGGTTGTGCACCAGTATACTCTCAAGCTCCAAGATGGACGTAATCTGCTGGCTGTTTCAGTGTGAGAGCAAGGGTCTTGGTAGCCGATTCTTGGATGAATTGGCGACAGGATAGGTCACGGTCACATTAGTGTCAAGGTGGCCTTACGGCCTGAAGCGATTAGTACAAGCCCCATGAGAAGGGTGCTGCCCCCATTTTCACCCCAGATTTCATTGGGTACTTTGAATAATACGCAGGACTGATAACTGGGACTAATAACAAAGTGAAAAATGACGTTCACAATTAGTGGGGAGAATGAACAATTCAGAGAAGGGAAATATCCATTTTCTATCCCTGTGGTTCCCGAGCAGTAGTGGCGAATTTCGTCACGCCTGCAGAATCTGGAATCCAGAAAATAAGACTGGACACCGGCTTCCGTAGGTGTAACGGGGGAACTCTACACGACAAGAAGTGATTGCCCTACGGGGACACTTAATCGGTGTTTCAATTTTGGCCCGTTGGATGTATCATGGAAAGTAATCCCCTATTCCGTCGATCCAAGCCAGCCAACAATGGCTTTGATTCGTTTACTGGAGCCTCATTGAGAAATCTGGCTACCCTTCTGGTGCACCTATTTGGGCGCGATGGTGATTTGACCCGCGACTACCTGTCGGTGATCCACGACCGGTGTTTGCTTTGCGAAGAGGAAATCAGCCAGTCCGAAGCCTACTTAACTTATCGGGTGTGCCCATTCTGCCGTTTCCACTACACGCTTTCGGCCCGCCAGCGGGTTGAATTATTGGCCGATAATAAAAGCTTCAAGGAATCACATAAATTCCTCAGTTCGGTGGCTCCTCTGTCTTTTTCCAGTCGTGGACAGTACCAGAAATTGCTCTCCCAGAACCAGAGCCGTACTGGTCTGACCGAGGCCGCGGTTACTGGTCGCTGCAAAATCGACGGCATCGAGGTAGTGCTGGTGGTCCTGGACTTTGGTTTCATGGGCGGCAGCATGGGCAGCGTCGTCGGCGAAAAAGTGGCTCTGGCACTGGAGACGGCCGCCAAGTGCTCATTGCCGGCGGTGGCTCTGGTTACCGGGGGCGGAGCCAGAATCCAAGAGGGCGTGCTTTCTCTGATGCAGATGGCCAAGACGGTGACCGCCGCCAACCGACTGAGAGAAAGCGGACAACCATTTGTCGTGGTGCTGGCCAACCCATCCACCGGCCAGGCTTACGCTAGCTTTGCCAATCTGGCCGATATTATCTTGGCTGAACCTGGGTCTTTGATTGGGCTGTCCCCCTTACGCACGCTGCGGGAGGTATCAGATAAGCCACTGCCCTCCGACGCCCATACCGCCGAGGCCCACCTGGCTCACGGATTGGTGGACAATGTGATCGACCGGGAAAACTTGCAATCTCGGTTAGCAACATTGCTCAAGCTATTAACCCTGCAAAAATTGAGCAAGGACGGACACAAGGAGCTGCTCCAGAATAAGGTAGAGCCAGCGGCTGACCCGGAGGCGTGGGAGTCGGTGACTTTGGCCCGTCATGCGGAGCGCCCTTCGGCGATGGTCTATATGCGTTCAATGCTGGAGCATTTTATTGAATTGCACGGCGACCGGCTGAACAGCGACGACCGCTCTATAGTATGTGGTGTTGGTTTCCTGGCCGGAGAGCCGGTGGCCATCATCGGCCAGCAGCGGCGGTCTCAACTGGATGGGGCACGCTATCACACCTATCCTGATGGATTGCGGAAAGCCCAGCGAATCATTAATCTGGCCGCCCGATTCAAGCTGCCATTGATTACTCTAATTGACACTCAGGGGGCAGACCCGGGGCTGGCATCCGAGGAGCAAGGCATTGGCAATGCCATCGCCAACACCCTATCTTTAATGGCCGACGCGCCGATACCGGTGGTTTCGGTGATCATTGGTGAGGGTGGCAGTGAAGGCGCGCTGGCCCTGGGCCTTTCTGACCGGATACTAATGCAGCAGTACTCAATCTATTCGCCAGTTTCACTCAACCACACTTTGGGCGGGCGTTATCACGACCCACTGCTGGACAGGGAAGCTGCCGAAGCTCTGATGCTGACCGCTGCTGACTGTTTGGCATTAGGTATCATTGACGGGGTGGTTCCGGAGCCCGAATTTGGCTCTCAAGCCAATCCTAAAGAGGCGACGCTTGCCCTGCAAATTGCGGTGATCAAGGAATTTGCCCAGCTTTCCCGCCTTTCACAAGGAAAACTGCTCAAGCAGCGCTACAAGAAGTTCCGTCAGATGGGTGAGTTGAGCCCGTATTCGTTAGAGGCGATGAACCAAGAAGTTGAGCTTCTGATGCATATCTCGTCAGACCCGCGCCGTAAAAAAGATGGCTCCGGAGGAACAAGCCTCCGAAGCCCAGATTTCAGCTTCTGACTAGGTACCGCCCAAGTTTAGACCGCTTGCCGTCCGAACTCTTTCAGGCTATTCTGCAATGCGCTGGCAACTGCATCGTATTCTCTGGCAACGTCATCGTCCACTAGCACGGTCGGCTTGGAAGTGTCGCGATAAGCAGAGCGAAGCTCCAAATTGCCCAGAAAGGGAGCCTGGATATCTCTGGACAAGTCCTCGCCGCCACCCTGTCCGAAAACATCTCCTGAGTAGTTCTCGACAATGCCCAGAACATTCAGGTTTAGTTTTCGGATCATGTTGATACAGCGTTTGGCATCAATATTGGCCAATTGCTGGGGCGTGCTCACCACCACGAACCCGTCCATAGGAATGGTCTGCATCACCGTTAACGGAGCGTCTGATGTACCTGGCGGCAAGTCCACAATCAGATAGTCAAGTTCGCCCCAGTCGGTGGTCTGTAGGAACTGGTTGATCGCGTTGTGAACCATTGGCCCGCGCCAGATTATGGCCTCGTCTTCCTTCTCTTGAAAGAAGGCCATGGAGACAATTTTAACGCCCCATTTTTCGGACGGGTGGATTTCACCGTCCACATATTCGGGTGCCTCGGTGATACCCAACACTTTGTTGGCATTGGGGCAGTCGATGTCGACATCAAGCAGACCAACTTTATTCCCGGCGCGGGCCAGAGTAGCGGCCAGATTGACCGCCACGGTGGTCTTGCCCACGCCGCCTTTGCCGCTGTAGACTCCGATTTTAGTTTTGATTCCGGCGAAGCGGTCGGCAATCTGACGCCGCTGCTGCCAACTGCGCTTGATTTGCTCCAGCCGGGCATTTTCTTGAGGAGTAGGCATATATGACCTCCAGCGAAACGCTGGCATGATTTAGATTGATGTCCGATTTAGGGTGGAGTCGACGAAATTTGGAAGGGTTAAAGGACTAGATTCCTAGCTGGGATCTGGCCTCTTCACTAATCAGGTCAGGACTCCAGGGAGGATCGAAGGTCAACTCAATCTGCACGTCCTCCACCCCTTCAACGTCCTGAATCGCCCACTCAGCCTGTTGAGCGATGTGCGGCCCCATACCACAGCCAGGGAAGGTCAACGTCATCTGCACGAAAACGTCGTTGTTTTCGGCTACTTGCACGTCGTAGACCAGACCCAAGTCAACTACGTTCACTGGAATTTCCGGGTCGTAAACGGTCTTCAGGGCTTCGTATACTTCTTCTTGGGTAACTGTCTGGGCCATAAATCCTCCTGAAACAACTGCTTCGCCTAAGTATGGCATTGTTGACTCTTCCGGTCAACAATAACGACAGCACCTCTAATCTTTCGAAAATATCTAGACAGAACGAGAGCCCCCAATAAGGGAGCCTGCTGGTGCTTCGACAGTACATCACGAGCAGGCTCCCAAGTTTCTGGCCCTAGCCTCGGCCAACCCGAGTCGAGTTCAGATTGGTTAGGGTATCAGCAACAATTTGCCGGTAGTCGCCCTGGATTCTAGCTGGCGGTGCGCTTCCACCGCTTCTGACAGCGGGAAAACGTGCTCGACCCTGAGCTTTAGCTCCCCAGACTTGACCCAGCCCAGCACATCACCAGCCCGCTGTTCCAACTCTTGCCTGGTAACGACGTAGTCGCCCAGCCCCGGACGGGTCAAGTACAATGAACCGGCGCCCAAGACTGCCGGGTTCATGGGGGCCGGAGCGCCGCTGGCCTGACCGTAGAGCACCATATGACCCCGCCGGCCAAGGCAACTGATACTCTTCTCAAAAGTAGTTTTACCCACCGCGTCGTAGACCACCTGCACGCCCGCGCCATCGGTGGCCTTCTTCACTTCCTCAGCAAAGTCTTGCTGAGTGTACAGAATCACCTGGTCGGCACCGGCACCCTTGGCAAGTTCAGCCTTAGCTTCAGTAGACACCGTTGAATACACGTAACCGCCCAAACGTTTGACCATCTGGATGAGCAATAGTCCCACTCCGCCAGCCCCAGCGTGGATCAACACTCGGTCGCCCGATTTAACCGCGTAGGTTGAATGGCATAGGTAATGAGCGGTCATTCCTTGTAGCATCGCCGCTGCCCCATCCTTGGCATCCAGCCCGTCGGGCATTTTAACCAGCCGGGACGCGGGCACCACCGCCTGCTCTGCGTAAGAACCGGCAACCCCGGAGTAGGCGACCACGTCGCCTTCCTTCAAGTCGGTCACGCCCGAGCCGACCCGCCTCACCACGCCGGCACCCTCTACGCCAACAACCCAGGGCAGGGGCGGCGGGTTAGCGCCGGAACGGCTGTAGGTATCGGTAAAGTTCACTCCTACCGCCTGAATTTCTACCAGGGCCTGCCCATCGCCGGGCGTTGGATCGGGCAGGTCTTGATACTTCATCACCTCGGGTCCGCCGTACTCGCTAATCCGGACTGCCTTCATAGTGCTGCTCCTTATAGTCTAGATAGACTAGTTTCATGTAATTTCGCGCGCTGCTCTCGGACTGATGAAGCTTGAACCAACAATCCAAGGGCTCTAAATCTATGATCCTATGAACCAGCCCCAAAATTCAATCCTGGTTTGATTGTTTCCTTCGACAAGCTCAGGATGAGCGGGGTTAATCCGTTCGTGGTGAATTTTGCGAACCATCAAGCTCGGCAACAACCAATTTCTGGGATGGCTTCATCTTGCGGCGTAGTATACACAGATTTGGACTGAGAGTAACTACCAAAAGCCCTTCCCCAAATCAGCCGAGTCCTTCGCCTTCTAACTACCGGGTAGTCGCATTTCACAGAAGAGTACGGTGACAATTACAGCCGCCATATTTGGGGCCAGCGCCCAGTCGCGGCGAGTCCTTAGAGCTGCCGAGGACAAACGGAATCCGTAACCTGACAAAGGGTTAAGACTGACTTTTTGTCAAGGTGGAATTCCTCCTCTGTCTACCGGGTTCTCGGGATTTTACATTGCTATCCGAGGTAGGAACTGCTATGATGATTTAGTGGGCCCAAGTAGGTGTAGGTGTACCGAAACGGTTCATCCTGGGGATGATGAGAATGAACAAGGCCTTCGCTTAGGATGGTTCAACTAGTGTTCACTAGCTATATACAGCGAGAAAGCGAGAGCCAAGTTATTAGCCCCAAGGGTTCTGCACCCACTGCTTCTCCACTAGCTTTTATCGCTCCCGTCCCCAGGAAACAGCCCAGGAACCACACTAGCCTACGAACCACTACTTTTAAAACAAAGCCGTTTGCGTTGAAGGAGGTTTAACTTGGTTACTCCGTTGGTGACTCCGTGTGAGCTCTCTTTTAGTGAAGCGCTAAGCCAGTACGTTACTGTCAAAAAGAACGGGAAAAAATCCATGGATGGCTACCCTGAAATCGGCAAATTCGTCGCCTGGATTGGGCGCGAAAGGCTGATTAAGGATGTAATACCCTCTGAGGTCGCCGACTATGCCCAGTACGTCGGCCTGGGTGGCTCAGATTCGGCGCTGCGAGTCGCTCCCGTAAAGGTATTCCTGAGCTTCTTGAAAGACCAGGGATGGATTGAGACCAGCCTAGCACCCCACCTGCGAGTCCCCCGCACCCGCAAGACGGCTTCCTCAGGACAATCTTCCAGCAATGGTAAAAAAAACGCCACCGGCGCTCAACTCAGCCAAGCAGGATTCGAACGACTACAATCCCAGCTTGAGGAGTTGAAAGGCGAGCGAGTCAAGGTTGTTGAAGACATCAAACGGGCGATGGAAGACAAGGACTTTAAGGAAAACTCCCCGTTGGATGCCGCCAAAGAACGGCAAGGGCTTATCGAATCCAGGATTCGCGAGTTGGAGTCTGGCCTTTCCACCGCCGAGATCATCGCCGCAGGTTCCAAAAATACTCGACATGTGCGAGTGGTAGTCGGCACTAAAGTGACCCTCAAAGACACTTCGTCCGGTCGCAATGTCAATTATACGTTAGTAGATGTCCGGGAAGCCGACGTTTCCTCTGGCAAAATCTCCACCGCTTCTCCGGTCGGACAGGCCCTGCTAGATCGAACGGTTGGTGAGGCAGTGACCATCAACGTGCCAAAGGGAATGTTGCATTATACCATTGAGAAAATTGGCACCTAACTTCCCGGTGTAGCCTTACCCAATCCAAAAGGGAATTATAAAACGCCCCCACTGGTTGGGGGCGTTTCTACGTCTAGGCCAGTTTCTGGACTTCGGCCAGTATTTCTGCCGGGTCGGGCAAGGTGCCTGGGCTATAGGTCTGACGATAGCGGACCGCTCCAGCTTTGTCCACTATAATCACGGCTCTGGTTCCGGCACCCCGCTCTTCGTTCCACAGGCCGTAGCTGGTGGTAACGTTGCCTTTGGGGTGCCAATCTGACAACTCAGGGTAGGGCAACCCGCCCATAGAAGTGGTCCAAGCCCGATGGGCCGCCACGTGGTCACAACTTATACCCAGCACCTGGGTATCATTCTCCTCGAACTGCTTGTTAAATCTGCGGAACGAGGTAGCTTGGTCGGTTCAACCACCGGTAAAGTCTAATACGTGGAACGAGAGCACCACGTTTTTGTTTCCCTGATACTGACCCAGGGTTATGTCACCTTCGCTGACTGATGGCAGCTTAAAATCGGGGGCTATCTCGCCAACTTCTGCAGGCATGTCGTCTCCTCAGCTAAAATATGGTTACCATCTTCTCAATCCTTAAGAAGCGGCATGCCGATTATACTATTAGAATGGCATAGCGGGATACTTTGTGACTATCTGGGAACTATGCCAACGGAAACAAGTTATCCTTCGACAGGCTCCAAATGAGCGGATCAAATTCCTCTTCCGCTCGTGGTGAGCCTGTCGAACCACGTATTGAGATTGACGTATTGAGATTGAATAGTAGTCCGTCAACTTTCCCAGCCCAGGGAGAAAACCGTGACCAACTCAGCCAACCAGCCTTTATCAGAGTTAGAAGCAGATCACACGACTCACGCCATTGGTGAGCGCCTGCGCAACGGCCCCGGACAGCTTAACCTTAGGGACTTTATCCTTGGGGCTATTGACGGCACAGTAACTACTTTTGCAGTGGTGGCCGGTGTGTCGGGGGCTGAGCTTGCCGCGGGAATAGTTATAATTCTTGGCGTCGCCAACCTGGTGGCCGACGGTTTCAGCATGGGAGTAAGTCTCTTCTTAGGAACCCGTGCCGAAAATCAACAAAAGGAAGGTGCCCGCCGCGATGAGGAGCGGCAAATCGATTCGATACCTGAAGGCGAGAAAGAGGAAGTCCGGCAGATTTTTGCCGCCAAAGGCTTTAGCGGCGACGATCTGGAGCGCGTTGTTGAGGTAATTACTGCCGACAGAGAACTGTGGGTTAACACAATGCTTCAAGAAGAGCACGGATTTGCCGCCCAGAATGTTTCACCCTGGCGATCTGGGCTGGTCACCTACGCGGGTTTTATGATGGCTGGTCTAGTGCCGTTGCTCCCATACTTCTACGGGGCCATGATTCCGGTGGGTGTGCTGGATACCTTCACCTGGAGCATCATCCTGGCTTTTATCACCTTCTTCGCCATTGGCGCTTTGAAAACCCGCTTTGTCGAGCAGAGATGGTATTGGGGCGGTCTGGAAACCCTGGCGGTCGGTGGAGTGGCGGCTGGGTTGGCCTACCTGGTGGGCGTGTTACTGCGTGGTCTGGTAGACATGATTTAAGGGGGGTGCTGAATCAATAACCCCAATGTTTCAAATTGGGCCTCAGACTCTGGCGACCCTGACGCATGCTATACTGGCCCGAATTAGTCTGAAATTGGGTGGGTGGATGTGAAGGTAATTTTTGACCGGGGAATATACCTCCCGGAGCTTGATCTGTGGTTGGACTCTGGCAGGAAGAAAGATTCGGGGTTCATTTCCCACGCTCATTCAGATCATACGGCCCGCCACCAGCGTCCGGTCATCACCCGAAACACCCATTTGCTGCTGGCCGACTATCTCAAGAAGTCTGACCCCATTGTCCTGGAATACCACGAACCCCTGGAAACCGATAAATATTCCCTGACCATGTACCCGGCGGGACATTGTCTCGGCTCTGCCCAGGCATTGGTGGTGTCCAAGGATACCGGCGAACGTTTGCTCTATACCGGCGACTTCAAAAGCCGTTCCAGTCCGGTTAACGAGCCGCTGGAGCCGGTTTCTTGCGACGTGCTGGTCATGGAGGCCACCTACGGTCGCCCGCAGTACACCTTTCCCGACCAGGAGCAAGTAATCGCCACCGTGGTCAAGACTTTGCGCCAGTGGCTGTCCATCGGGGCCAGGCCGGTGGTGCAGGGCTGGCGTCTGGGCAAGTCTCAGGAAATCTTGCATTATCTGCTGTCGGCCGGGTTCGATATAGCATTAGAAGAAAGCTGCTACCGAGCCGCTGAGGTTTACCAGGAAGCGGGGGTGGAGTTTCCTGGACGTTTCAGTTGCCTGGACGGGCAGTGGCCCGAAGGACAGGTGGTTATCTGCCCGCCGGGACGCAAGAGTAGCATTGTTCTCGATCAATTCCGCCGCAAGCGGGTGATGGAATTGACTGGTTGGGCCGTCGGTGGCGGCCACAGTTGGGGACGGCGCAGCGACGCCAGCCTGCCTTACAGCGACCACGCCGACTTCAACGAGCTGGTGTCTTATGTCAAGTTAGTTGAGCCGAAGCAGGTGTACACCGTCAACGGTTTCCCCGACCTGGCCTCTCATTTGCGCGCGCAAGGCTACCCGGCGGTACACCTGGACGGCAAGTCCCAACCGCCGGATGTGGGACATCAGCTGAAGTTGATGTGAGGACTGCGGGGAGGACACGAGGCAAACAGCCCCAAATGATAAGTAGGGGCGCACAGTCGTGCGCCCCTACTAGTTTCCACCAATGTCCTGGAGGTTGCCCCTTAATCGGGAGTGCTACCAACCGCCGGGAGGTTGGCCTCTTCGTCGGCGCCCAGCATCCGGTTGACGGCGCTCAGGTAGGCTTTGGCGCTGGCGACGATAATGTCGGTGGAAGCGCCCCGTCCCGAGAAGGTGCGCCCGGCATTTTCGATTCGTATGGTCACGGTGCCGACCGAATCGAGGCCCTCATCCACCGATTGGACATTAAAGCCCGTAAGTTTACTGGTGCAGCCAATGACCCGGTCGATGGCTTTGCACACCGCGTCTACCGGGCCGTTGCCGGTGGAAGCGTCGGTAAACACCTCACCGGTGGGTCCAATTAGCCGAATTGTGGCGGTGGGTATGTCATGGTCGCCGCTGGAGAAGTGAACCTGTTCCAGGGTATAACTAATCGGCTCGGTGGACTCCCGTTTCTCTTCATCCATCAAGATTTCCAAGTCCCGGTCGGTGACTTCCCGCTTCTTGTCGGCCAGCATCTTGAAGGACTCAAAAACGTTGGTTATCTCTTCACGGGATAGCATGTAGCCCAAAGCTTCCAGCCTAGACTGCAACCCGGCCCGACCGCTGAGCTTGCCCAGCACCAAGCTGTTGCCGGGGACGCCCACACGCTCTGGCTGCATCACCTCGTAGGTGGAGCGATCCTTGAGCACGCCATCCTGATGGATTCCAGAAGCGTGGCGGAAAGCGTTTTCGCCGACCACCGCTTTGTTGGCCTGCACCGCCATGCCGGTGATTCTGCTGACCAAACGGCTGGTCGGGTAAATCTGCGTGGTGTCGATGCCGATGTCGACTTTGAACAGGTCCTTGCGGGTGTCCAATGCCATGATTATTTCTTCCAGGGAAGCGTTGCCCGCGCGCTCGCCGATGCCGTTGATGCAGCCCTCGACTTGACGCGCGCCAGCCTCCACGGCGGCCAGGCTGTTGGAGACGGCCAGTCCCAGGTCATTGTGGCAGTGGACGCTGAGAGTCACTTTTTCTACACCAGCCACCTTCTCTTGAATATCCCTCAAAAGTTGAGCGAAGCTGGACGGGATAGCATAGCCCACTGTGTCGGCGATGTTGATGGTGGTGGCCCCGGCACGGATCACAGCTTCCAGCATCTGGTACAGATATTCTGGATCGGTGCGGGTGGCGTCCATTGGGGAGAACTCCACGTCGCTGCAATGCTTCTTGGCCCGTTCCACCATGCTGACCGCCATCTCCATAACCTCTTCCCGGTTCTTGCGGAGCTGATGCAACACTTGAATCTCCGATGAGGAAAGGAACACGTGGATGCGCGGCGACTCGGCCACCTTGACCGCTTCCCAGGCTTGGTCTACGTCATTGGGATGGGCCCGCGCCAAAGAAGCGATCACCGGCCCCCGGACTTCCCTGGCGATATTGTTGACTGCCCGGAAATCACCGGGTGAACTGGCCGCGAAGCCAGCCTCAATGATGTCCACCCGCAGTTTCTGCAACTGCATGGCGATCTCCAACTTCTCATCTACGGTCATGCCGATTCCCGCCGACTGCTCTCCATCGCGGAGGGTCGTGTCGAGGAATTTCACTCTGTCGTTAGCCATTTTTTTACTCTTCCCTATCTAAATCAAGCTCTGTTTAATTTTTCTGCGCCTTGCAGCTTTCCCGTGCTTTGACCGAAGAAGGGGAACGCAGAGTAACGCAGTCCACCGCCGCCAGCCCAGCCAAGACCAACGTACGATGGTGAACTGCACTCAACAGCACCTCCGAATTCATAGTGTTTACCTCCCGATGATTATCCCGACGGATTTGCATTTTGCCTATGGTTGAATTGCTTCTGTAAGATATGTCCTAGACCTCTTTGGGATCTAGCCAGGGCATCATGGAGCGCAATTCCCGACCCACTTCCTGAATCTGACTGTGGCGGGCTTCCTCGCGCAATGGCCGGAACCGGGGACGGCCTTCGTGGTTCTCGGTGATCCATTCCTTGGCAAAGGTGCCGTCCTGAATCTCGGCCAAAATTTTTTTCATGTTTTGCTTGACGTGGTCATCAATGACTCGGGGGCCTCGGGTCAAGTCGCCGTACTCGGCGGTGTCGCTGACCGAGTAACGCATGTAATTGAAGCCGCCCTGCTGGACCAAATCTACGATTAGCTTCATCTCATGTAAGACTTCAAAGTAAGCCATCTCCGGCGGATAACCGCCCTCAACCAGGGTCTCAAAAGCGGTGTTGATCAACGCGGTGATACCGCCGCAGAGCACCGTCTGTTCACCGAACAGGTCGGTTTCGGTCTCATCCTTAAATGTGGTCTCAATGACGCCGGACCTGGTGCAACCCACTCCCTTGGCGTAAGCCAGACCGATCTCCTTGGCGTGGCCGGTAGCGTCCTGATGTATCGCCAGCAGACCCGGAACGCCGATACCGTCAATGAACTGCTCCCGCATCCGGTGTCCCGGAGCTTTGGGGGCCACCATCATAACGTCCACGTTTGGCGGCGGCACTACCTCTTTATAGTGGATGCTGAAGCCGTGAGCGAACATCAGCGCCGCACCTGGCTTGAGGTTGGGCGCAATTTGCGCCCGATAAATTTCGCCCTGAATGTGATCTGGGATCACCATCATCAGCACATCGGCTATCTTGGCGACCTCGGGCACGTCGGCCACTTCCAAGCCTGCCGCCTGAGCGGTCTGGCGGCTACCGCTTTCCGGGTAGAGTCCCACCACCACCTTCTGTCCGCTGTCTTTGAGGTTCAGCGCATGGGCGTGTCCCTGGCTCCCATAGCCAATCATGCCGATGGTCTTGCCTGACAGCACATTTAGATCCGCATCTTTGTCATAGTAAACCGTGATCATTACTTTCCCTTTCTTGCCCCATCTATTTTATATGTCCCCTCTCCCCCGGTGGGAGAGGGTTGGGTGAGGGTGAATCCCACCCCCTCTAAATCCCTCCCACTAGGGGAGGGAGGATTGGCCGCTCTAGTATGAGCCGATCTCGCTAGCTTCCGCTACGTCCTTACCGTTGCCCAGGTAGCTGATGCCAAAATTGTCGCTGACTTGACCGTCGGCTTTGCCCCGCACCATTGCCACCCGCCCGGTGCGCATTAACTCCATAATGCCAAAGGGTTCCAACAGGTCCAGCAAAGCATTAATTTTTTCTTCCTCGCCAGTGGCCTCTATGACCAGCGACTGAGCGCCAACGTCGACGGTTTTGGCCCGGAACAACTGCACAATTTCGATGATTTGGCCGCGAGTTTCCAGAGTGGTCTTGACCTTGATCAGGGCCAACTCTCGGGCCACCAGGTCAACTTCGGAAATGTCGGACACCTTGACTACGTCGATGAGCTTGTCCAGTTGTTTGGTGGCCTGGTCCACGGTGTACTCATCCCCTTCCACCACAAAGGTCATGCGCGACAACCCTTTCTGCTCGCTGTGCCCCACCGCCAAACTGGCGATGTTAAACCCCCGCCGGCGGAATAGGCTGGCAACTCGGGTCAGGACACCCGGTTTGTCCTCGACCAACGCAATGATGGTGTGATACTGGCCGTTGCCGCTCATCGAGAAATCTTCTCCGGCATCGGCTGCTCCATCATCTCGTTGACCGACTCGCCGGCGGGAATCATCGGGAATACATGCTCGTCCTGTTTGACAATGAAGTCCACTATTACCGGGCCGGGAGTATCCATAGCCTGTTGAATGGCGGCGGCTACTTGGGCTTTATCGGTGACCCGAATCCCGGTGATGCCGTAGGCCTCCGCAATCTTGACGAAATCGGGGTTGCCTGAATACAGGGTCGCGGTAAACTCACCGCCGTAGAACAAGTCCTGAAGCTGGCGCACCATGCCCAGGGTCGAGTTATTCAAGATGGCAAACTTAACGTCGATATTATTTTCCACCGCGGTCGCCAGGTCGCACATAGTCATCTGGAACCCGCCGTCGCCCGCCACCGACCAAACCGTCTTGTCGGGGCGGCCCAGTTTGGCGCCCAACGCCGCCGGGACCTCAAATCCCATGGTACCCAACCCGCCGGAAGTGATCCAGGTGTTGGCTTCCTTGAAGCGATAGTGCTGGGCGGCCCACATCTGATGCTGGCCGACGCCGGTCACCACCAGCGCTTCACCCTTGGTTACCTCGGACAACTGCTGTATCACGTACTGGGGCAGGATTTCCTTTTCTTCACGGATGTACAGGGATGGGTGTTCCGTCCGCAAAGTATCGATTTGCTGCAACCAGTCAACCCGGACATTCTTGTCCACCAGGGGGTTCAACTGCCGCAGGGCCATTTTCAGGTCTCCCAATACCGGCACATCAACCTTCACATTCTTGCTGAACTCGGAAGCATCTATGTCAAAGTGAACGATTTTGGCGTTGGGTGCAAAGTCGGATAGACGCCCGGTAACCCGATCGTCAAACCGCATGCCCAGGGAGATCAGCAAGTCGGCCCGGTCAATGGCCAGGCTGGCGTAAGCCATACCGTGCATCCCGGGCATACCCACATAAAGGATATGCTCCGTGGGGAAGGAACTGATGCCCAAAAGAGTGGTGATCACGGGAATCTGGGATTTCTCGGCCAATTCCCGCAGTTCGTCGTAAGCATGGGAAATTATAACGCCGTGTCCCGCCAATATCACCGGACGTTTGGCCCGGTTGATCAATCTAGCCGCTTTGGCAATCTGGTTTGGGTCGGCCTCACCGGGAGGATTGTAACCCGGCAGATTGACCTGGTCGGGCCAGATGAATTCGGTGCGGTCTCCTTGAAGCACGTCTTTGGGGATATCCACCAGCACCGGCCCGGGGCGCCCAGTGCGAGCAATATGAAAAGCCTCTTTAATCGCCGGAGCAATGTCGGCCACGTCCATCACCAGGTAATTGTGCTTGGTAATGGGCAATGTCAGTCCGGTAACGTCCGTCTCTTGGAAAGCGTCCCGGCCAATAGCCGCGCGGGGCACCTGCCCGGTGATAATCACCATGGGCACCGAGTCCATCTGAGCGGCGGCAATGCCGGTGGCCAGGTTAGTGGCCCCGGGGCCAGAGGTGGCGGTGCAAACTCCGACCTTGCCGGTAGCGCGAGCGTAGCCGTCGGCGGCCATTGCCGCCGCCTGCTCGTGACGCACCAGAATATGCCTTATTTGAGGATATTTACCGAGGGCACCATATAACGGCAGGACCGCTCCACCAGGGAGTCCAAACATAACCTCGACTCCCTCTTTCAGGAGACTTTCGCAGACTATTTCGGCCCCGGTTAATTCCATCTAAAGCCCTCGATATTTTTAGTCAAAAAAATGCCCGTCCCGCTGAAGGGACGGGGTTTTAACGACCCGCGGTACCACCCTTCTTTTCCGAGCCGCCTATTGTAGTGGAGTCAATTAGGCTCGGAACATCTCAACGACTTTTATCGGGGTCTAACCGCCGCGCCCTACTCTAGTTCAGGCGGGCCGCTCCTGGGCGAGTTCAGAGCTTTGCTGCCACCGGATTTCCACCAACCACCGGCTCTCTAGGACAGGGATGCTCTTACTACTCCCATTCATAGCGGGAATTATCAGCAATTCTGATACTAACAGTCGGTACATACATTGTCAACGGCTTCTGTAGCAGCAATTCTAATTATGGCAATTCGACCCCGCGTATCGGCAGAAAATCGCTCCTCTGAACCCATCACTCGTATCTGTACAAGAGGG
>MUCJ01000004.1 GCA_002816715.1 SAR202 cluster bacterium Casp-Chloro-G3
CGACTGGTTACCAGATGCCGTAGGCTGCGCTCGGCGGCGTTGTTATCGGATGGCACCGCAGGGTCAGCCACAAAGACAAATAGCTCCTTTCGGGACTTCATAATGCACCTTACCATCAACTAATTGGTGAACGTAAGGCTGACGGTTAGAAACTACAATCAAACGGTAGTCCCCAAGCTCCCGCCGGACTATCTGTTGCAGGCCCTCTTTGGTCCACATCGGGCATCTCCTTGAGACGAGCAATCCTGACACTCTAACTTACTTGGTAAACCACCGCTACAATTGAAAGTATGTGGACGGCATATTGTGCCACGATTCAAAGGTGGAAACAGGAGGCTGGATTTCCAAATGAAAAATGTCCAACTTACGAATAATAGCGAGAAGTTGGCGATTCGACAAATTAGGTGCCACCTAAATTTATTCTGGCATACACCCCCCAAAAAGGTCAATATTGGTGCCGACTGAGCAGAAATCAAATCGAAAAAGCAAGTGCTGATTCTAATTGACAGTCCTATGCCTAGTGATTACGATAGCCTTGGATCTCCCGCCAAATTAGTTATCATCAATCCAAACGAAAAGGCAAGTGGCTGTATCAGTGATAAGCAATAGCAGTACATTAAGACCCCTCCGGTTGATGGAGACCTTCCGAACAGTTTTCTATACGCCCATCTATGTTTCCGTCGCTGGTGGTTTCCTCCGGGAAGAGGGGCTGGACGTGACTTTCAGCACCTGTCCCGCTCAATATCCCCATCCACTGAGCGCGCTGAAGCATGGGCAAGCCGACGTTGTAGGGAGCGGAATTATGCGCTGTATCATCGCGCTGGACTGGGGCGCCGAGTCGGTGCCATTGCATTTCGCCGAGATCAACGCCAGAGACGGCTTCTTTGTGCTTAGCCGACGACCTAATCCTGACTTCACCTGGGACGTGCTCAATGGGGCCACCGTGATACCGGTGGGGTTCTCGCCCATGCCTTGGGCTTCTTTCCAATATGCATTGCGGAAGCACAAGATCGACCCCAACAGTCTAACGCTGATACATGGGCTGTCTCTAGACGAAGCGGTTCAGGCCTTCCAGCAGAACAGAGCCGCCTACATCCACCTGCCCGAACCCGCAGCCGAACAACTCATTGCGGCGGGAACTGGACATCTGGTCTCAGCATTGGGTACTGAGAACGGACACATTGCCTACAGTTCCTTTGCGGCCACCAGCGAATTCCTGAACCGGGAATCCGACACCGTTCACCGGTTTGTCCGGGGATTCGCCAGGGCTTTAGGGTGGCTGGAAACAAGTAACGAAACCGAAATAGCCGATGCCATTTCGCCCTTCTTCACCGAAACTCCCAAAGAACTACTCACGCAATCTGTCGCCAGGTACAAAGCCCAGGGAACCTGGCCGGTTCATCCCGCGCTGGAGCAGCCAGAGTACGAAGGACTACAGGACATTTTAATGGGCGCTGGCCTGGTCAAAGAGCGCCAACCCTACGAAAAAGTGGTCAGTCGGGAATTTGCTTGATCACCACTCACGGGAGCAGCTACGTCCCCTGAATCGAAAAGGCCCCTGAACGTTCAGGGGCCTATCTGCAATTAATTGGTCAGCAAGAGTGCCGCTAATCGTCGGCGGTTACTGTTACTGCTCCCGCTTTCTTGGCCTTCTCCTGGAAGTGTGGAATGATGTACTTGCCGAATAGTCGCAAAGATTCCATCACCTCCTCATGGGAGACCGGCCCCACCTGGAACAGAGGCATGATCTCATCAACGCCCATTGCCTCGTAACTCTCAATGTACTCGATACAATCGTCGGGATTGCCGATGCAGAACCGCCCGCCGTTTTCGATCAAGTCCAGTGATGTAATCTCATCCCGCCGTGAGGTGTCGCCCTGAGAACGCTGGTAATGCCATTGATAGTCTTCTGGCACTTTGGCCGGGTCATACCCTTGCCAGACCTTGGCATCGCGCATCCGCTGTTGTTCGCGGTACCAATCGATTAGCTCGGCTCCCCGGTCAAAGGCCTTCCGGCGGTCTTCGGAGCAGTAAGCTACCGTGTTTCCCGCTACCCGATTGTGAATCAGCTTGGTAGCAGGTTTGGGGTTTTTGATGGCGTCTTTATAGACTTTAATGATTGCTTCGGCCCGGTCCAGTCCCACGCTGGTCTGCGCCAGACAGCCCAGACCTTGCTCGCCCACCTTGCGGGCGGTATCCTCTTGGCTGCACGCCTGCCAGATGGGTGGGTGCGGCTTTTGCACCGGCTTGGGGACGACTTCCCGGGGCGGTATGTGGTAATACTGGCCTTCAAAAGAAAACTCTTCCTCAGTCCAGGCCCCGGGAATTATCTTCAAGTATTCTTCCAGCATGCCGGAGACGTCTTTCAGGTCGGCGCCGTAGGGTGCCATCTGATAAGGGTAGCCGGAGCGTCCAATGCCCAGGTCAACCCGACCATTGCTGACCACGTCCAAAGTCGCCATGCGGGCGGCGACGTTCAATGGGTGGTGTAGCGGCACCAGCACCACCGCGATGCCCAGACGCATCTTAGTGGTGCGCTGGCTGATGGCTGCCAGCGTGATGTCCGGCGCGCTGGAGTGCGACCACTCCGAACGGAAGTGGTGCTCCACAAACCAGACGCTGGTCATGCCGATTTCTTCGGCGTAGGTTACCTCTTCCAGCATCTCCCAATATCGTTTGGACTCGCTGTCGGTGGACCAGGGTTTGGGAACCTGAATCTGGTAGAAGAGACCAATGTCCATGAGCACCTCCCTATTTTCTGGTGGCTAACTGACTTTTGCTTGAATTACTAAATCTAACCGTTGACCAATCGCCGCACTGTGTTGATCACCCGGCTGGCATTGGGCAGGTAGATGTTTTCCAAGGGGCGGCTGTAGGGCACCGGAGTGTGCGGCGCGGTGACTCGCGAAGGCGGCGCATCCAGGTACTCGAAGGCTTCCTCAGCAACCCGAGCGCAGATTTCCGAGGCAATGCTACAGACCGGAGTGTCCTCGTCCACCACCACCAACCGGTGGGTGCGCTTCACCGACTCGATAACGTGGTCGTAGTCGATGGGCGAAATACTGAGCAAGTCCACTACCTCGGCGTTGACTCCCTCCTTGGCTAGCTCGTCCGCCGCTTCGGTGCAGACCCAGGTCATGCGGGAGATACCGACCAGAGTGATATCCGAGCCGGGCCGCACGGTGCGGGCCTTGCCTATGGGAAGAACATAGGGTTCCTCCGGCACCGGCCCTCGATTACCGTACAGCCCTTTGTGCTCAAAATAGATCACCGGGTCGTCGTCCCTAATGGCGGCGGTCAACAAGCCCTTGGCGGTGTATGCGTCGGAGGGCACCACACACTTCAGACCCGGTATGTGACTGAAGATCGAATAAAATGACTCCGAGTGCTGGGCGGCGCTGCCGAAGCCCGCGCCAATGCGGGTCAGCAGCACAAAGGGAACCTTCACCTGCCCACCAAACATGTAGCGCATTTTGGCGGCGTTGTTCAACAGTTGGTCCATGCAGACGCCGATGAAGTCAACGAACATCAACTCGGCGACCGCCCGCATTCCAGTGGAGGCCGCGCCAATGGCGGCACCGACAAAGGCGGCTTCTGACAGTGGAGTGTCCAGCACTCGCTGATTCCCAAACTGCTGGATCAAGCCCACCGTGGTACGGAAGGGGCCGCCCCAGGCATCGACGATACCCAGGTGCTCCCGGCCCGCGCCACCGGCAATTTCCTCGCCCATGATGATCACGGTTTCGTCGCGCTCCATCTCCTGGCGCAAAGCCTCGTTGATGGCTTCTCGGTACATGATTTCCCGGGCAACGGTGCTGGTCATTGGTGCGGTAGTTGTGGTCACGATGTGCTCCTTGGGGTTCAGTAGATTTCCCTTCAAATCATCTACAGTCGGCCAATCCTTTACCCCAATTGGGATAGGGGAAGGCGTGAGGGCAGCCTAATCTGCCATGTTGACACCCCGTCGCATCATATCAAGCGGGTAGTCTACGTATACGTCCTGGTAAAGTTCGGATAGTTCGGGCATTGGACTGTCATCGGCGAAGCGAATAGCCTCTTCCATCAGGTCTTCAGCCTCTTGGTCCAAGCGGTCCAATTCTTCAGCGGTAATGATACCCTCGGGCACCACGCGCTCACGGAACTGTTTCAGAGGATCGCGGGCGCGCCAGATATCCTCTTCCTCTTTGGTACGGTAGCTCAGCGGGTTGTCAAAGACGGTGTGGCCGTAGAAACGATAGGTGCGACACTCCAGCAGAGTCGGGCCTTCCCCAGCCCGCGCCCTCGCCACCGCCTGTCCTGCCGCCTCGTAGACCGCGAACACGTCCATGCCATCGACAGTGAACCCGGGCATGTCGTAGCCGGCCGCTCGGTCAGCCACGTTAGCCACCGAAAGTCCATACTCCACCGGCGTAGACTCGGCGTAGCCGTTGTTCTCGCAACAGAAGATGACGGGAAGCTTCCACACCGACGCCAGGTTCATGCTCTCGTGGAGCACCCCTTGATTGGCCCCTCCGTCACCGAAGAAGGCCACGGCTACCCGGCCAAGTTTACGCAGCTTGGAGGTTAGCGCCGCACCCACTGCCAGGGGCACGCTGGCCGCGACGACACCGTTGGTGCCGAGCATGCCCTTGCTCATGTCAGCGATGTGCATCGAACCGCCCTTGCCCTGGTTGGTGCCGGTGGCGCGACCGAACAATTCAGCCATCATCAACTTGGGGTCAACCCCCTTGGCGATGCAGTGGCCGTGACCGCGATGGGTGCTGCCGATGTAGTCGTCTACTGTGAGGTGGGCGCACACTCCAGTGGGCACCGCCTCTTGGCCTGCTGAAGAATGGACCGAAGCCGACATCTGCCGCTGGCCGGTTTCAGGGATACCCCGCTCCTCAAAATGGCGAATGGTAGTCATTGTCTTGTACAGATTCAGCAGAGTTTTCTGGTCTAAATCCATGACATTCCCCCGATACTGATAGCTGAAATATGCCCCCATGGTAGCACCAGGCAAGGCGATGTCAAGAGCTTTAAACCGCCAGGGGCACCTGTGGAATAAGGGGGTGAACAATGCGGCCCCAGTTACGCAACGAACCGCACCGACACCGGCTCGCCAGAACCGACTTTCAGTATTCCTTGAGCGCTGGCGTCGGGCATTGCAATCTCCAAGTAGCCGTTGCTGCCCAGCAAGGCCAGGGGTTCTACAGAAGAGCGGCCTGGGTTGCCGTGGAACGTACGGCTTAAACCCCCGATGCGGTGGCCCTTGATCTCGACTACCACCTTGGCCGCGCCGCCCAGCATAGACTGGGGGATATTGGTGATCAGATTACCAAAATGGTCGGCGTAAATAACTTCGCCAGTAATGCGGTTGTTTGCCTGCACCGGCTTTGACGGCGGACGCCAGACCAGGTTCAGCAGCGGCTCTCCCATCATATTTGGGTCTACGTCAAGCGATAGGTGCGCGGCGGCGGGAGCGAACACGTCCCGACCGTGAAATGTGTTGCTGACCGGATGTAGCCAATAGTCAGGGTTGGTCAACTGGTAGGCGCTACATTGCGGCGGGACTGGCAGCACGCCAGCGACCTCCGGCAGAGAATCCAAGTGCTCCGACAGAATATAGCTCAAGACTCCGTTATCCGGAGCCAAAAATTTGGCGGTAGGTGTGATCAATAGAACCGCTTTGCGCTCGGTGCCCACTCCTGGGTCAACCACCACCATGTGGATGGAGTCCTTGGGGAAGAAGTTATGGCTGGTACCCAACATAAAGGCGGCCTGCCGAATGTTCTGGGGCTGAATCTGGTGGGTCAGGTCAATAATCGTGGCTTGGGGGTTGATGCTCAGGATTACTCCCTTCATCACTCCCACGTAGGGGTCGGACAGACCGAAGTCGGTGGTGAGGACTATTGGCGCCTGGGTGGTAATACCGTTGGTCATACCGAGTCTTAAGCTACTCGCTAAGCCAATCGAACACTGATAATCGACACGGCCAGGAAAACCACTGACAGAACGATGGTGAACTGAAACAGAGTCTTCTCTAGTCCCCGCCTGGTGCGGCCCGCGCTCTGAGAGCTGCCGAACAGTCCAGCCCCACTTTCCTTTACCTGGGACAATATGATCAGCACCAAGACGATTGACACAATGATTTGGGCGGCGTTAAGAAAGGGCATTCAATCCTCAACCGTTTTTGGATGATTCCAATTTTTCTCTGACTAATTTCTGGACCAAGTCGGGTTTTGCCTGGCCTCTGGTTATTTTCATCACCTGGCCAACCAGAAACCCGGCGGCCGATTCCTTGCCGCTCCGGTAGTCCTCTACCGCTTTGGGATTCGCTTCTATTGCGTCGGCCACCGCCGATTCCACCGCCGATGAGTCGCTGATCTGGCTGTAACCCTTTTCTTCGACTATTTTACTCGGTGAGTCGCCGCTGGCGAAAGCTTCTTCCAGCACGGTTTTGCCCATTGTGACGCTCAAAGTGCCCGAGTCGATCAAATCTACCAGTTCCGCCAGATGGGCCGGTGTCACCCTAGACTCATTGATTTCCCGGATTTCCTGACCCGCCAGGTTCAGCAACCGGCTGAGGTCTCCCAGCATCCAGTTGCTGACATTCTTGGCGAAGGCTTCCAGAGTGCTGCCCTTTAGCGGTTTCTGGCCCAGTACATTTTCATAGTAATCGGCCATCGCTTTGGAGTTGGTCAGCAGCCGGGCATCGTACTCCGACAGACCGTACTGCTCAATGAAACGAATTTTGCGCTGGGAGGCCAACTCAGGAAGTTGACGGCGTATTTCTTCGACCCAGGCCGGCGCGATCACCAGCGGCGGCAGGTCCGGCTCCGGGAAATAGCGGTAGTCGTGGGCCTGCTCTTTGCTGCGCTGAGAAACGGTAACATTGCGGTCATCCACCCAACCCCGGGTTTCCTGCACCACCTTGCCGCCGTCCTCGACAATCATGCGCTGGCGTTCGACCTCGAAGTTCACGGCCAAGTACACCGAGCGAAGACTGTTCATGTTTTTTACTTCGGTGCGCGTCCCGTACTCGGTTGCGCCTTTGGGCCGGATGCTGACGTTGGCATCACACCGAAAGTTGCCTTCTTGCATATTGGCCGCCGAAACGCCCAGATATTGCACCACCGAATGCAGTTTGGTCAGGTAAGCGCGAGCTTCCTCAGCGGAGCGCATATCAGGCTTGCTGACGATCTCCATCAATGGAGTACCGGAGCGGTTGACGTCCACCAGGCTGTAGGATGCGCCACCAAGGGGGTTAACGTGCTGAAGTTTGGCCACGTCTTCTTCCAGATGCACCCGCTCAATCCCGACCAGTTTGGTCTCACCGTCAACTTCTATCTCCAGAGTCCCTTCCACCGCCAGAGGCAGATCGAACTGGGAAATCTGGTAGCCTTTCATCAAATCCGGGTATGGGTAGTTCTTGCGGTCAAACTTGGAGTATTCAGGTATCCGGCAGTTGAGGGCCAGGCCGGTGGTGACGGTGTACTCCACCGCCTTGCGGTTGATCACCGGCAGGGTTCCGGGCAGACCCAGGCACACCGGGCAGACATTACTGTTAGCGGGCGCAGTTTGGTAGTCCGCAGGACAGGAGCAGAACATTTTGCTCTTGGTCTGAAGCTGGACGTGGACTTCTAAACCGATGACTGTTTCGTATTCCATTAATGCTAGCTGGTAATGTTAGCTGGCCCAAATTTTCTGCGTTGATGCGGCACAGACCAGTATACCAGCGGCGGTTGGGTGGAACAACGAGCAGGCCCTTCCTCATTTGGTTGGGAAAAGGGCCTTCAAAGTAAAACGGCTTAGGAAAATAATCCTTCGGCTAATCTTCATCCCCGTACTGTTCTTTGAGGGACTGCACCACCGCCGGGTCTGCCAGTGTAGTGGTGTCGCCCAGGGTGCGACCTTCGGCCACGTCGCGCAGCAAGCGGCGCATGATCTTGCCGCTGCGAGTTTTGGGCAGTTCGGCGGCGAAGTAAATGTCGTCCGGGCGGCAGATGGGGCCAATCTTGGTAGCGACGTGCTGCTTCAACTCGGCGATCAGCGCATCCGATGCCGTTACGTTGTCCTTGATGGTCACAAATGCCACAATTGCCTGGCCTTTGATCTCGTCAGTGCGGCCAATGCAGGCGGCTTCAGCTACTTTGGGATTGTCCACCAGGGCGCTCTCAACTTCCATGGTGCTGACCCGGTGGGCCGCCACATTAATTACGTCGTCCACCCGGCCCAGCAACCAATAGTAGCCTTCCTCGTCGATTTTGGCCCCGTCGCCAGCAAAATAGATATTGGGGTACTTGGACCAGTACGTCTCCTTGAACCGCTCCGGGTCGCCGTAGATGTTGCGCAGCATGGCCGGCCAGGGCTTGGTCAGCACCAGATATCCCCCGCCGCCTGGCCCCACCGAGTTGCCCGCTTCGTCCAGGACGTCGGCCTCAACGCCGGGGAAAGTATGAGTGGCCGAGCCGGGTTTTAGTGTAGTTATGCCTGGCAGGGGTGTAATCAGAATCGAGCCGGTCTCGGTCTGCCACCAGGTATCCACCACCGGACAGCGACCGCCGCCGATGGTCTGCCAGTACCAGACCCAAGCCTCTGGATTGATTGGCTCGCCCACCGATCCCAGCAAGCGCAGGCTGGACATATCGTGCTTAGCCGGATATTCCTCACCCCAGCGCATGAAGGTGCGAATGGCGGTGGGAGCAGTGTACAGAATAGTGCAGGCGTACTTTTCCACGATAGACCAGAACCGGTCCCGGTCCGGGTAGTCGGGTGACCCCTCGTACATCACCGAGGTGGCTCCATTGGCCAGCGGGCCGTACACAATATAGCTGTGCCCAGTGACCCAGCCAATATCGGCGGTGCACCAGTAAACGTCGTCTTCTTTAAGGTCAAAAACCCACTTGGTGGTGGCGTAGGTTCCGGTGAGGTAGCCGCCGGTGGTGTGGACAATGCCCTTGGGCTTGCCGGTGGTGCCGCTGGTGTAGAGCATGTACAGCATGTCCTCGCTGTCCATATGCTCCGGCTCGCAGGTCAGCGGCTGGTCGGCCACCAGGTCGTGCCACCAGATATCTCGACCGGACATCATCTTGTCGTCGGCGGTGCCCGTGCGACGCACCACCACCACATGCTCCACCGGAGTTTCTCCGGTAACCGAGTCGTCGGCGTTTTGCTTCAGGGGGACTACATTCCCCCGACGATAGCCGCCGTCAGCTGTGATCATCACCCTGGACTGCGAGTCGTTGATGCGGTCGCGTAGAGACTCGGCGCTGAATCCGCCGAACACCACGCTGTGGGGCGCGCCGATGCGGGCGCAGGCCAGCATGGCGATGGGCAATTCCGGCACCATGGGCAGGTAGATCGTGACCCGGTCGCCCTTCTTGACGCCGAGACTCTTCAGCCCGTTGGCAAACTTGCAGACTTCCCGATACAGGTCTCGGTAGGTGTACACCGCCCAGTCGCCCGGCTCGCCCTCCCAGATGATGGCGGCCTTGTTTTTGCGGGCCGACTTCAGGTGCCGGTCAAGGCAGTTGTACGAGACGTTGAGCTTCCCGCCAACGAACCACTTGGCGAAGGGCGGATTCCATTCCAAGACCTTGTCCCATTTCTTGAACCAGTCCAACTCTTCAGCGAACTTGGCCCAGAAAGCCTCCGGGTCGCGGCGGGCCTCTTCATAGACGTTGGGGTCGCTGATGTTGGCCTGCTTCCTGAATTCTTCAGAAGGCGGGAATGTGCGGTCCTCGTGAAGCAGCGCCTCGATGCCGCCGGTGTTCTCTACCATACCAGTACCTCCATCGCACTACTGAACCGAGCCTGCGTAAATTGCAGACGGAAACAGTTTGATTTACAAAAGGATTGACCAGCCATTTTTAACATGGCCCGGCGTACATTGTAAACGTTCCGTGGGCCACATGAGCAAGAGTCGGCTTGGTCAGGACAGAAGGTCAAAAGGCTGTGGGCATAAAGCGGATAGCACCAGGAAGACGAACAGAGATTCAACTTGACGCTCACCAAGGCCATTTCTAAGCTAATTGAGGCATGGGCGGTTGGCTAAGATAGTTGGGCTAGTTTCTCGAAAAGGCAGCCGTGTTACCAGGCAGATTTTCGGCTCGCCTTTGTTTTGAAGTACCTATCGGTCTCACCGATCAGCTTTTCCTGTTCCTGGTTGGTTGGGCCATCAAGGGTACTGACCCGGCGCATTAGTGACAATAAGGACTGAACGTGGGTCTGGGCGAATCCATCAGCGCTCTTCTCCAGTATTTTATGGATGTTGTCGACTAGGTAGATTTCGTTTCGGGTCAGGTACGCGCTGGACACCAACAATTCAGCTGCATCGTCGGGGGTTTGGTGAAGATCATTCTCGAAAATAGATGTGAGTTCTTTTTTCTGCTCCGAGCTAATCTCGCCTTCACATTTCGCCACACCAAGGAGCAAGACGGCGGCGGCTTCCACCGGGGTTTCCAAGTTATACAGCGGGTTTATGGCTAGCCTATTCTTCCACTGGGTTAGTCGATACCAGGCAAATGGGTCGAGATAACTCAGCGTGAAACCGGACCGGTGCAGCGCGACCAACGCCCAAATCAACCCACCAATCGCCGTAATTGCAGCGATGACAATGTGCATTTTACCCCCATTAATTCGAGGTGGATTCGGGGTATTTACCTCTAAACGCTTCAGTTGTTCGACTCCTCAATTCTAGCAAGAGAGGAGGCTATGGGGAAGGTGCAAGATGCCTACAGGAATTTCCCCCTACAAAATACCATAGACAAACCGGGAACTTTCGGGGAAAATAGATCACGTTGCCTAGTTGACGGTAGCCTCACAGTTGCACGGGCGGTTAGCTCAGCTGGTTAGAGCACTGCGTTGACATCGCAGAGGTCACTGGTTCGAGTCCAGTACCGCCCACCACTACGAAACAAAACATCCCAGTTCAATCCTCATCTTCAGCCAGTCAGAAAAAATATCTAATGCGTCCTCCTGCCCCAAGCTGGATTCGGTTTAGTATAATCGCTCAAAAGCCTATGAGGCTGAGCAGCTTACGTAACCGACAGGAGCCCCATGCCCCAACCCATCCTCCCCGACTTAATCCGCCAACTCCAGACCGTCGCCGACCCGTCCATTTCCCCGGACGCTTCTCGCCTAGCCTACACCCTGTCATTGGTTGACCCAGAGCAGTGGGAGAGCCGCTCCCACATCATGATGATGGACCTGGCCACGGAACAGGCGGCGGATTTCACCGAGGGTAATAAAGACTCGGCTCCCCGGTTCTCTCCCGATGGTCATACGGTGGCCTTCCTGCGCGCCGATTATAATGAGCACAAACAACTCTGGATTGTAGATATTTTTGGCGGCGAAGCAAGACAGATAACCACCACACCCGTTGGGGTAATTGACTTCGTCTGGTCGCCTGACTCCCGACACCTGGTTTTCTGCGCCGACACTAATCCAGAGTCTCCGCCCAGTGCAGGGGATTTAACGGAGCTGCCCCAAGTAAAGGAAGCGCACCGCATCCGCTACCGTTACGACACTTTGGGCTGGCGTGGCGATTCCCATTTTCACCTTTTCGTTGTCAATCTAAGCGATGGCCCAATTCGCCAACTAACCGACGGCGATTGGGACGACCTGTCGCCGGTATGGTCGCCTGACGGCAGCAGAATCGCTTTCATTTCAGGCCGCCGTGACGACCGGGATTTTCTCGCCCTGACTGAAGCGTACGTCGTTTCAACCTCTGGAGGTGAGGCAAACCTGTGGTCGGAGGGGCTTACCGGCGTCGGCGGGCTGGCATGGTCACCCGACGGCGAGAAACTAATTACCGTCGGCTCAGAGGCTGCCGCGTTTCAGGTCATCTGGCAGGGGTGGCTCTATGTTTTGGAGCCAGGCCAACCGCCCCGACGCATCACCGACGACTCGTTTCGGCCCTACATTGCCTTCCCCAGCACCGGGCGTTCGCCGGAAATCCGCTGGGACGACGACGATTGCATCACGATGTTAGGAGAAACTCGCGGCGAGTCCTTCCTGTACCGAATATCCCTGGCCGATGGTGAACCTCGCCAACTGCTGGGCGGCGGTTGGGCCAGTTCAGATTTATCTTTGGACTCGCCAGCCCACCATGCTGCGGTGGTGTCGTCCTCACCAACGTCGCCGAGCGACCTGCATTATCTAGACCTGATCACAAGGGAAAGCAAGCAGATCACCAATTACAATCGGGATTTCCTGATAGCTCATCCTCCGGCTGGGATGGAGAAATTCACGATCAATAGAAACGGCTGGTACATTCAATGCCGGCTATACTTTCCACCAGACTTTGACCCGTCGCAAAAGTACCCTCTTGTACTGGATATACACGGCGGCCCCAACGGAGCCTTCTACGACTCGTTCGTCTCCTGGCAGCAAATACTCGCCACCAACGGATACCTGGTGCTGGCGGTAAACCCCAGGGGTTCCTCCACCTATGGCGACGATTTTATGACGGCGGTGTTGAACGACTGGGGCGGCGAAGACTATCTGGACTTGATGGCCGCCGTTGACGAAGTAGCGTCCCGGCCTTACGTGGACAACACCCGGCTGGGGGTCCACGGTTACAGCTACGGAGGCTACATGGCCAGTTGGACGCTGGGACACACCAGCCGGTTCAAGGCGGCGGTGGTCGGAGCGCCCTGTATCAATCTGCTCAGCATGTATGGAACGTCCGACATCGGCATCAGCTTTGGCGAGGTTCAATGGGGCACATCGATTGAGAAAGCAGGTGATAAAGCAGGTGAGCAAGCCGGTGAACGGGCCGGGGCCAACGGCTTTGAACAATTTGCGCTGAAGTTGCTGCAGAAATCGCCAATCTCCTACGTGTCTCAAGTGGAAACGCCAGTCTTATTGCTGCACGGAGAAGCCGACGCTCGATGTCCCATATCCCAAAGCGAGGAGTATTTTACGATGCTCAAACGCTTGGGCAAGGAAGTTGAAATGGTGCGGTTTCCCGACTGTTCTCATCTCTTCTTGCGTTCGGGACACCCCAAAATGCGGGAGGAATATCTGGCCCGGACTTTGGCCTGGTTCAATCAATACCTTTATCTATCGAAATAAGTGCCGGGACAAAGACTCCAGAATAAACCTTCACCCGGTTTAGGTTCGGTATATTGGCGTGGGCTGAGCATAATTACTGCTGGCTAGGGTAATATCCTGATACCAAGAACCGTCAATCAGGTCTTGGAACAACAGTATTTGGCGGCCATCCTCGACCATGACCCGAAAGTGCATCCGTATAAATGGCTTTTCTCCGGTGTCATGACCGTCGATGTCCCACAGATTTTTCACCGACACGATCTTGAGCCACTCGCCCGCCAGATTTAGCCAAGCACATCCTTGAGCATCGTTTTCGACCATCTCGACTGGCGCCGGGCGGTTCAGGCACTCGGTTCTGGTGACTTGGGGCTCCCGTTCGGTGACAGTAGTCATTTCAATTCCCTTATATTCATCGAAATCTTGCATCTTTGTCTTGCCGTGCAGTTTATAGAACGTTTGTGCGCACATCAATCATCTACTGTCACTAATTCTGGTCTTCATCCCAGGCGCATCAATTTTGACCCGATTGGCGGCACGGTATACTGAACATGTTCCATAAGATATTCGAGATATTCCTTGACGTAGAGGCAATATGAAGACTATAGGATTAATTTTGTTGGCGGCCTTGCTCCTGGCGTGCCAGACACCAACAGACGGCACTAATGTGGCCCCAACGGCGATAGTCCCATCCCCGGCGGCACCGGAGATAGCCGCACCAACTTCCGTGGAAGCGAGTACAACCAACAATCTGGCCTCCGTCGCAGACTCACCCGATCCAGACCCTAGCATCACGGTGGCTCCCGCTCCAACCACATTCCCGCCAACATCGGCTGCCAGCATGACGCCTGAGACATACCTGTCCCCAACGGCAGCAGTCGCGCCAAATTCAGTTTCCCACGTTGACCCTGATCGCGCTAACGTGACCAAGGTAACGGTTGGCGGTGGTCCCGACAGTTACACTTTCTCAGTCAGCGTGGAGAGTCCTGACATTGGTTGCGAACAGTACGCCGATTGGTGGGAGGTGTTATCCCCGCAAGGAGACCTGATCTACCGCCGGGTGCTGCTGCATAGTCATGTAGGTGAGCAGCCCTTCACCCGCTCGGGCGGGCCAGTAAGCGTTGGCTCAGACGACCGGGTCATTGTGCGGGCGCATATGAACACCACCGGATACGGCGGACTTGCCTTCTCGGGTAGCGCCGCCCAGGGATTGGAACCAACGTCATTGGATCCAGACTTCGCTTCACAAGTTTCGACCCAGCAACCCCTGCCTACCGATTGCGCTGGTTGACCTAAATGTATTACATGTATTGGATAACCCCCTGTCCTCCCATGGGTAGGCACTCCGGTGTTGGACACCCGGGTCGGATAAACTGGAAGTGTTGGCACCTTTCCCCGAACAAAGCCTTCGCACGATTTATCAAACGATCTATCAATAGGCTGCGCACTTTCAAAGCATGGAATCACCCATCAATTCCACATACAACTTCATTCGGGGCCCGCGCCGTTTTTCGGCGTCGCTGTTCATAATCCTCCTTTTATCCGCCACACTATTGCTTGCCTGCAATCCTTTTAATGGAGACGACGAGGAAGCATTACCCGGCGATGAACCTACTGAAGAGACTTCTCCGGAACTGGCTGAAGTAGGACTGGAACGAATCCTTACGGAAGTAGACCAACTGGAACAGGCGGATAAAGAGACGGCTGCCGCCGAACCCGAGCCAAGTCCCACTCCAACGGAAATTCCGGCAGCTGCGATCCCAGTACCGACCGTAACCACGCCAGGCAATGATGACCAAGCTCGCAATCTGGTGTGGGCCTACCTGACCCAGTGCGTTTCCATCAAGGTCAACGATCTGGAGGCCAGACAAATCCAAGGGGAATGGTTTGTGCAAGCCGCCGGTGAGCCATCAGACCAATACGGCCTCTGGAAGGTAGACCCAAGTTCAGGCGTAATCCAGGCCCACAATATTCGAGCCCGCCAGTGGGAACCGCTGATTAACCAGGATTGCACCCCCGGGCTATTCAGCGGGTTTTTTACCCCCACCCCATCGCCATTGCTAAATTCCGACATCACTGAGGCATCTCAAGCGGTCACCACTCTGTGGGCGACGCTGGTGAACTGCTACCCGAACATGGCAATTGATGACTTGCAAGCCACGTTGAACTCGGCAAAAGGCGAATGGGTAGTAACGGCCAAGACCAATATCAGCGCCAATTATGGCGTATGGGCGGTGGCAAGCGACGGTACCGTCTCTCCAAAAAATCGTCAAGCCCAGGGAGTGTTCGACCAGTTGGACAGCGGTCTGTGCTAAGGTTCTTAGGGCTAAGGTTCTTAGGGCCGGTCTAAAATGTCCTTCGCCAGGCTCCCCTAGAGCGGTTGTGGACTTCCGATCCACCCATCCCAAGCCAAATTAGCGGAGTTTTTGGGTAAGGTCTCAGCCGGTTCCAAATCGTCGCCTGGCGTGTTATCATAGACCCTGCCTCTTCTGAAGAGGCTCCGACCAGCATACCAACATCCCATTGACATCTTTACATCTAACTCTGGAAAGGCGATCAAAATGGACGCTTCGCAGCTATTAGGCCTCAAAGTTAATGACAAGATTCCTGACTTTGGGCCAGGCGATTCAGTAAAGGTTAATTTCCGAATTCGTGAGGGCGACCGAGAGCGAGTGCAGGCCTTCCAAGGCGTGGTAATTCGTCGCCAGAACGGCAAAGGCCCCGCCTCCAACTTCACTGTCCGGCGCATTGCTAACGGCGGTGTCGGCATAGAGCGCACGTTCCCCCTCCACTCTCCATTGATCGATTCTTTGGAAGTGACTCGCCAGGGTATGGTACGCCGGGCCAAGTTGTACTATCTGCGCGGTCTACAGGGACGGGCAGCCCGAATCAAAGAGAAGCCCCGGGTTCGCCGCGAGAGGAATCAGCCTGCGGAGCCACCTTCCGAAACTTAACCCGGCGAACGTCAGCATTCACACGATGGCTGGTCTATGAAATACGCAGAAGTCGTGGTGGATGCTCCGGTTGGCCCATCCCGTAGCTTCTCGTACAGTATTCCAGACACTTTCACGGTTGAACCCGGCCAGTTGGTCTGGGTTCCGTTCGGTCGCCGCGTGGCCCAGGGAATTGTCTTGGAGCTTTCCGCCACTCCCCAGGTAGAGAACACCCGGGACATCCTTCAGCCGGTAGAACCCACACCCTTGGTTACTCCCCTTGGCCTGAAGCTGGCCCAGTGGATCAGCCGTTACTACTTATGCTCCCTCTTCGACGCTCTGGGGTTAATGTTGCCCCCCAGCTTCAAAGCCCACGTCCGTTCCAGAATCGCCGCGTCAACGGTTTCTGCTGATGCGCTAGCCTCGCTCAATCCGGCGACGCAAGAAGCGCTCCGCGCTCTAGGCCAAAAGAACCACCTCAGCGAGGCCGAGTTCACCAAGCTATTGGGACGCGCGGGAACCCGCGAAGTCAATCGACTGGCAGAGCGCGGCCTGGTTCAGCGGCAAGTAGACCTGCCTCACCCGGGCCGTTTTCACTACGACTGTTTCCTGATCCCAGCCCAGGCCAATGCTGCCAACGGCCCTCCCATTGCTTCACACGCCGGCGAGTCGAGCGAGTTATTAATCGAAGGGTTACCTTCGAAACAGGCTGAGCTATTAAAGGCAGTAGGCTCTACGGAAAAGCCGTACCCGACGTCTCTAGCCAACAAGGAATTTGGCAGCGGCACGGCCAACGCTCTGGTGGATAAGGGACTGCTGGCGATGGAGTGGGTCAGGGGCAATTCAGAATCGCTGGCATCTATGGAATCACCGACGATAGAATCTCCGGCTATAGAATCGCCAAGCATTGCACCGCCGTTGACTCTCACCGCCGCGCAAGCCGCTGCCTTGGAGCGGATCACCGCAGGATTGAATGATACTCAACTACTGCCACAAAGCTTTCTGCTGCATGGAGTTACCGGCAGCGGCAAAACTGAGGTCTACCTGCGGGCAATGGAACGGGTGGTGTCGCGAGGCCAGCAGGCTATCTTTTTAGTTCCCGAAATTAGCCTCACTGCCCAGACTGTGGAACGGGTCAGCGTCCGCTTTCCCGGCCGGGTAGCGATTATACACAGCCGCCAGAAGCCCCGGGAGAAATTTGACCAGTGGTGGAAGATTCGAGACGGCGGCTATGACGTGGTGGTCGGGCCGCGCAGCGCACTGTTCGCTCCCCTGCCCAACCTGGGATTGATCGTAATCGACGAAGAACACGAGTGGACTTACAAGCAAGAGGAGGCGCAGCCACTGTATCACGCCCGCACCACCGCCCTGGAGGTGGCCCGACTCACCGAGGCGGTAGTCGTCATGGGCAGTGCCACACCGGACGTGGAAACCTATTATCACGCTCAAAGAGGCAGGCATCATCTATTGGAACTGCCCCACCGCATTAGCCGGAGCAATGCTGCCGAGACGGCGCAGTTGGCCCAAACCGAAGTCTGCGATATGCGTGACGAACTGCGCGATGGGAACCGCAGCATCTTCAGCCGCCGGTTGGAACAGGGCCTAGTTGAATGCATTCGCCAAGGCCAGCAGGCGATACTGTTCCTCAACCGGCGCGGCAGTTCGCCCATTGTGCAGTGCCGTGATTGCGGATACGTGGTTACCTGCCCCAATTGCTCGGTGTCGCTGACCTTCCATTCCGCCGATGCCTCTTCGGACGCATATACCAACGCCCGATTACTTTGCCACCGCTGCAACCGCCGTACTCGAATGCCCCGAAGCTGCCGTCAATGCGGCGGTACTCGCATTCGACAACTGGGCATCGGCACGCAACGAGTGGTGGATGAGGTCGCTCAACTACTGCCCGGCGTCAATATCGAAAGATGGGACGCCGACGCCTCCCGCAATGGCCCTGGCCCAAAGGAGACCATGCGCCGCCTGGCCAGCGGGGAGATTCAGGTTCTGGTAGGCACCCAAATGGTAGCCAAGGGACTGGACGTGCCCAACGTGACGCTGGTGGGCGTGGTTCTGGCCGACGTTGGCCTGCACCTGCCCGACTTCAGGGCTGGCGAGCGGGCCTTTGGCTTGTTATGTCAGGTCGCCGGGCGGGCTGGTCGTGGGCTTGCACCCGGACGGGTAATCATTCAGACCTACCAGCCCGACCACTACGCCATCATAGCCGCGTCCCAGCAAGACTACCCGGCTCTTTACCAACGAGAAATTGAATCTCGGCATCAACAGGGCAACCCGCCCTTTAACCGTTTGGTGCATCTGGTGTGTCAGGACATCAACGCTACCGTCTGCCAACGCCAGGCGACTGAGACTGCCCGACTGTTCCGGCTGAAGGTGAACGCCCAAGGTCTGACCGACGTTGAAGTAATCGGCCCGGCGCCGGGTATTCCCCAACGGGTGCGGGGCCACTTCCGCTGGCATGTCACCCTGCGCGGGCGTAACTTGCACCGGTTCCTGGAAGGAATGAAGTTTGCCTCTAATTGGACGGTCGATGTTGACCCGGCTCATGTTTTATAGGCCCGCCTTTACACTGACAAAAATCCCCGGCTATAATCGTGGTTATTATCACCTACGTATTCGCCGTAGCATAACCTGGAGGTAGGTCAGCGTGTCGCTTTTGTCCATGAGATTCGTCCCCGACGGGGTTCTCCGCGAAAAGGCCAAGAAGATCAGCAAAATCCCACCCACCATGAAAAAGTACACCGATGACATGGTTGAGACGATGCACGCCGAGGAAGGCGTCGGACTGGCGGCCAACCAGGTCGGGTCATTACAGAAAGTCGCGGTGATTCAATTGCCGGACTGGGACGAACCCCTGGTCCTAATCAACCCGGAAATAATACGACGGGAGGGCGAGCGGGAAATCGAAGAGGGTTGCCTCAGCATTCCCGGTTATCGAGGCACGGTCAAGCGGTCTGAAAAGGTGCGCGCGCGGGCATTGGACCTGAGCGGCAAGGTGATACGCATTAAGGCCGAGGGACTGCTGGCCCAAGCATTGGAGCATGAGACCGACCACTTGAATGGCATTCTATACATTGACCGGCTGGTTTCACGAGAAAAACTTTGGAAAATTACCTATAATCCGCAAGAAGGCAACCCCCAAGAAGAAGCGGAGACTCAAAAATCAGACGACGCCTCGCCTGAGTCTGAGCTACCAGAAAGCGGTACGCCAGGAAAATCCCAGGAATAGACCATCTGATGCATTCTACTTTATTATGTCATCTATTATTCATGTCATCCCCCCGGCTAGCCTAGCCTCAGGCTAACTTCTTTGTGATTGCCGCAAATAATTCCCCAGACATACTGGCCAAACTGAGCGCATTCCTTGATTCTCGCCAATGCTCCGCCTTCCTGGTGGGCGGCTACCTAAGAGATTCGCTCATTTCTAAACCTTCCAAAGACATTGACGTCGCAATGCCCGGCGACCCCCAGGCATTGGGTCAAGCCTTGGCCCGGGAGTTGGACGGCACCTATGTACCGCTCAGCCGAACCCACAGCGTTTGCCGGATAGTGTCAACCGACCAGGACGGCCAGCAGTGGAACATTGACCTGGCCGGATTCTCCGGGAGCATTGGGGAAGACCTGCACCGCCGAGACTTTACCGTAGATGCCTTGGCATTGCCATTGGCTAGCTGGTTGAGCGACCAGTGGCGAGATGCGGTCATTGACCCGACCGGCGGCATCGCCGACCTGGCCCAAAAGCGGATTCGGGTTACGCACCCCCAGGTATTTGCAGCAGACCCCGGTCGGCTGCTGCGGGCGGTCCGTCTGGCATCTCGTCTACGGTTTCGTCTGGAACCGGAAACCGCCAGCCTGATTCGCTCCGAAGCTCACCGTATCGAGAAAGTCTCCCCGGAGCGGGTGCGGGACGAGTTCCTGGCGATCCTGGCCGGAGACAATGCCAGCAGCCAACTGGAAATTCTCGACCGGCTGGACTTGCTTTGCCGGGTCATCCCAGAGTTGGCGATCACCAAAGGAGTAGAGCAGCCCATAGTCCACTACTGGGATGTTTGGGGGCACTCAATTCATACGGTGGAGACTGCGGAACTAGTCACCAAGGGTCACCAGAATTCGGCCATATATTCCCATGTCCCCTGGACACAAGAGTCGGTGGATTACTTCAATCAACAGGCCAGCGACGGCCACACCCGGCGCACTATTCTCAAGCTGACCGCGTTACTCCATGACATCGCCAAGCCTCAAACCAAGGCCCAGGACGCAACGGGTAGGACTAGGTTCCTGGGGCACTCGGAAATGGGCGCCGAGATGGCTCACCAGCGGCTGTCCCACCTGAGGCTGAGTTCTCGGGGGATAGCGATGGTGTCTAAAATGGTGGAGCAGCACCTGCGTCCCAGCAATATGCACCACGGGGAGGATTTGCCCACCAATCGGGCGGTCTACCGCTATTTCCGTGACCTGGGAGACGTGGCCATCGACACCTTGTACCTGGCAATGGCCGACTATCTGGCGGCAAAAGGCCCAGAAGTGCTACCTGATGACTGGGCCAGACATGCTAGAATGATGACGCACATTTTACAAGGCGGGGCGGATCAAACTAAACCGGACAGTTCGGCCCGTTTGCTAACTGGACATGACCTGATCCAAGAATTCAAACTAACCCCCGGCCCGCACATTGGGACGTTGATTGAGCAAATCAACGAGGCCCAAGCCGCCGGAGAGATCACTACCCGCGAGCAAGCCCTTAACATGGCGGCGGAATTTCTCAACAATCAACGCAACCAGAACAGCAACCAGGAGTAATCAATGCGCGGACGCAGTATCCGGCTGTCAATTCTAATATTGGTTATCTTGGCCATCTCAGTGGCCTCGCTGGCCTTCTACGAGATCAACATCGATATACCCGGGTTCCCAGAACTGAGGAGAGGCGGCTCCGGTCCTGCCGGGCTGAAACTTGGTCTTGACCTGAAGGGCGGAGCGCACCTGGTATACCAGGCTGATGTAGGTACCCGGACTCGGGCCTCCTTCCCCCAGCCAGTAAATGAAGCTGGAGTCTCCACCATTCTAACCGACCTTGGGCTGACCGATTTCGAGGTGCGGATTGCAGACTCCAACACAGTGGTCATCAAGACGGTTCTGCTTGACGATACCCTACGGCAGGAAGTGAAGGCCGGGTTGGAACAGGCCTTTGGCGTAGCCAATAACTTTCGAGTGACCGATACCACGCCACCCACTGCCGATGATATGGATGGTGTGATCAGCATCATCTCCCGACGGGTTAACTCCTTCGGGACTGACGAACCCATTGTGCAGCAGTTTGGCGACGACCGCATCATCGTTCAACTCCCCGGTGCCAGCGGATCGGTAACCGATGTTCAATTCACCGAGCCGGTGGACATTGAAGAGATTAACGCTCTGCTGACCAATCGGGGATTTCGGGACTACACCAATGACCAGCAGGATGACGTCAGCTATCGAATACGAACTCAGGTTTCCTTGAGTCGCGACGATCAACAGGACTTACGGAACGCTCTGGCGGTGGAAATCGGCGCCATTGAGTCTTTCCGGGTTACCGGAGGCATCGAATCCGCTAAATCGTCGATAGGGCAGACGGCGCGGCTGGAGTTCAAAGAACGTACCTGCCCCGACACCACCTGCATTACGTTCACCGACACCGACCTGGGCCTGACCGGTGATGACCTGGTCGATGCCTTCGCATCTACCGCTCAGACCACCGGAGAGTGGACGGTGAATATACAGTTTGGCAGCCGGGGCGCTGATATTTTTTCCACGCTCACGCAACGCATTGTGGGGGACCCCACCAAACGCATTGCGGTTTTTCTGGATGACGAGTTGCTGATCGCTCCGGTGGCGCGAGGGTGGATCCGCAATGGTCAAAGCCAGATTACCGGCAACTTCACGCGTGAGGAGGCCCGCATCCTATCTATACAGCTTGAGTCGGGCCGCCTGCCGGTGCCGCTGGTGCTGATTCAGGAGAGTCAGGTTGACGCCCTGCTGGGGTCGGCGTCCCTGGAGCGGAGCCTGCTCGCCGGTCTGGCCGGCTTGGGGCTGGTGATGATCTTTATGATCGCCTACTACCGCATGGCCGGGGTGGTCGCCTCTCTGGCGCTGGTGTTCTATGCCGTCGTCCTGCTGGCGATATTCAAGCTGGTCCCCATTACCCTGACTTTGCCGCATATTGGCGGGTTCATCCTGTCTATCGGTATGGCGGTAGACGCTAACGTCCTGATATTTGAGCGGTTGAAGGAAGAGTTGCGGATAGGGCGAACGCTGGCATCATCAATGGAAGTGGGATTCAGCCGGGCCTGGCCCGCGATACGGGACGGCAACGTGTCCACAATTATCACCTGTGGCGTCCTGCTCTGGTTCGGCAGTCGCCTCGGGGGCGGGTTGATTAACGGCTTCGCTCTGAGCCTCTTCATCGGCGTGGTGGTCAGCATGTTCACCGCCCTGGTGGTGAGCCGAAATCTGCTGCAACTGCTGGCCTGGATCGGCCTAGGCCATCGCGTCAACCTGTTCTCACCGGAAAAGATTCAGCGGCAATCTCAGCCTACGGGTAGACCGCGTACCGCGCAAGGAGGCAGATAGAAGTGCTAGATATAGTAGGGAAACGAGGCTGGTATTTTATAATCTCAGCGCTGATAATTCTGCCAGGGCTGATCTCCATGATTATCCCGCCCGGCTGGTCAACTCTACACTCGGGCCTTAATCCGGGAATCGACTTCACCAGCGGCTCGGTGATGGACGTTACCTTTGACCGACCGGTGAGCCAGGCCCAAATTCAGGAGCGCATGAACGCGCTGGGCCATCCTGAGTCACTAATTCAAAGCACCGGCAGCCGCTCGGTGCTAATACGCACCAAGGTTTTGGCAGAAGGCCTAGAGGGCGGCACGTCAGAACAACAACGCGTGCAGGATGACCTGGAAGCCAATGTCGCGCCAATACAGTCGGTGGCCTTTGACTCAATATCGCCCATCATAGCTCAAGAGACGATACGCAATACCTTCCTGGCATTGCTGGCGGCATCGGTGTTTATTCTGCTGTACATCTGGTACGCCTTCCGGCGCGCGCCCAAAGCGTATCGCTACGGCATTGGCGCGGTGGCTGCGCTGGCCCACGATACTCTAATCGTACTGGGGATATTCTCAATTTTGGGGCGGGTCATCAACCTGGAGGTCAACGCCACCTTTATAATCGGCATACTGACCGTGGTCGGTTACAGCGTTAACGACACCATCGTAGTCTTCGACCGGATCCGGGAGAACGTGATACGCCACCCGGAGCGGGCCTTCGCCGCATTGGTGAACCTGAGCATTATCGAATCCATTGGGCGGTCCTTGAACACCAGCTTTACCACCCTGATGGTGCTGCTGGCGATGCTGCTGATCGGCGGCCCCAGCATTCGAGGGTTGCTATTGGTGGTCGCCATTGGCGTGATAGTGGGAACCTACAGTTCCATATTCATTGCCGCCCAATTCCTGGTGATCTGGGAGCGCCGCGAGTTTGGCCGGGCGTTGCGCTGGGGGCGCAACGCGCCAGCCGCAGTTGGTGCCAGCTTGATGTCTTTGATCGGACGGTAGCCAAGAATATATCCCATACTGCATTTGATTATGTTCCGTCCTTCGACAGGCTCCGCGCGAGCGGGTTAACCTGTTCGTGTTGAGCTTGTCGACTATTAGTGTCCCTCAAATTGGTAGAGTTTTGACCAAGCCATTAAGGGGTCGAGGCTATGTCATTAAGGGATCGAGGCTTTAAATGAAAATAGGCGCTCACGTATCGGCATCCGGCGGGATCAGCAAAGCGGTTGGCCGGGGCGTGGAAATTGGCTGTGAAACGATTCAGATATTCGGCTCTTCGCCGCAAAGCTGGGCGTTCAAGCCAATCGCCGACGCTGAAGTTGAGTCCTTCCGGCAGCAGGCCAGCGAGACTGGGCTGGGGCCAGTGTTCCTGCACGCCATCTACCTGATTAACCTGGGCACTACCAACCAAACGAACCTGACAAAGGGGATTGACTCTCTGGTCAATTACATGACCTTGGCCGCAAATATTGGGGCGGGCGGGATCATCTTTCACCCTGGGAGCCACAAGGGAGCGGGTTACGACGCTATTTTTGACCAGGCGGTAGATTCAATAAAAACGGTGCTGGACCAGTCGCCGGAGGGTCCGTATCTCTGTCTGGAAAACATGGCCGGTATGGGTCAACACATCGGCGCCAAATTCCAGGAGTTGGGGGACATAATCAAAGCGGTAGACAACCCCAGACTTAGAATTTGCCTGGACACCCAACACAGTTTTGCCGCTGGTTACGACTTGACGACGCAAAAAGGCGTCAACTTGATGATGACCGAGTTCGACCAGGCCATTGGCGTGGACAAACTGGCGGCGGTGCATGCCAATGACTCCAAGCAGCCCTGCGGCTCTGGTGTTGACCGGCACGACAACATTGGCGAGGGTCTGATTGGCGAGGCCGGTTTTGAGGCGATCATGGGCCACCCAGCCTTTCGTGACGTACCTTTCTTCCTGGAAGTCCCCGGTTTCGATGGCAAAGGCCCAGACCAGCGCAACATCGAGATACTGAAAGACATTCGTCATCGAGTAGGCATCAACGATTGATCCGGTTGTCGCAGCGGGAATTCGCAAAATTGGTGCGCCAGGCTTACTATCAACTGCCCCCAAGAGTGCGGCAGAGGTTGGATAACGTCGACATATCCGTGGCAGACTGGCCCGACGCAGACGACCTTGACCTGCCGGAAGATAGCACCCTGTTTGGTTTGTATACGGGCGTGCCACTGACCGAACGAGAAGGCAATGGGCCCGGTCTCCCCGACCAGATAATCGTCTTTCGACGGCCTATCCTGGAGCATTGCGCCACCCCCGAAGAAGTGGTGCGAGAAATCCAGGTTACGCTGTGGCACGAGGTCGGTCACTATCTGGGCATGGACGAGGATGATCTGCATCGGTTGGGCTATGGTTAAGGAAACCCAATCAACCACTGGACTTTTTCTTGATAAACTCGGCTGGATGATCGGCACCGGCTTCGGGTCGGGACTTTTTCCCATCGCCCCGGCCACCGCGGGCAGTTTTGTCTCGCTGCTTATTTATTACTTCCTGCCCATCTCCAGTGATTCTATCGCCCTTTACTTGCTAATTGTCGTTGGATTCCTGTTGGGAGTCTGGGCCACTGGAACCCTCAGCACCAAAGCAGACGAAGACCCCAGCAAGGCAGTCTGGGACGAATTTGTGGGTCTTTGGGTCACCTGCCTGTTGCTTCCCAAGGAAATAGGATGGCTGGCAGCCGCCTTTATCATCTTCAGAATCCTGGACATTCTAAAACCCTGGCCGGCCCGCCGCTTGGAAGGACTCCACGGCGGACTGGGTATCATGGCTGACGACCTGATGGTAGGCGTCTACGGAGCCATTCTGTTGAACGCGGCTCGCCTGGCGTTCTTTTCCTGATAGTGAACTCTTTTTCCTGATAGAGAAGTCTACAGAGCCAAAATTCACGTTGCCCACCTCTAGCGCCTATGATATACTCCACCCCAATTGGCGTTAGTGTTCCCCAGTAACCAGAGCAACCAGAGCAACCAGTTTCGAGCAAGCAACTCATCATTCGCCCTGTATTGACGGCTTTCATTTGACCGTTATCTGGATTGGGTGAGGGACTGCAATTTATGTCGGGGCTATGTTATTATGACTGTGGAGTGCTAAAGGCGTTCTGAACACGACAGGAGATTTGGAAAGGCAGGATTTATGGTACAGTCCCTAGAGCGACCGGCAGGGCAAAGCGCTGCGCCCGCTAGAGAACCTATGACGATGAAGTCCCTTCTGGAGGCTGGTGTCCACTTTGGACATCAAACCAGGCGCTGGAACCCTCGCATGAAGCGCTACATCTTCACCCAGCGCAACGGCATCCACATTATCGACCTCCAGCAGACCTTGGGCATGGTCAACGACGCCTACCGGGCCATGGTGCAGGTAGCCGCCGATGGTGGAAAAGTCCTCTTCGTCGGCACCAAAAAGCAGGCGCAAGAAGTTGTGCAGAGCGAAGCTGATCGCTGCGGAATGTGGTACGTCAATCAGCGCTGGCTCGGCGGCACTCTAACCAACTTCCAGACCATCCGCACCCGCATCGACTATATGATTGAGTTGCAGCAGAAGCGAGATCAGGGTTACTTCAGGTTGCTTCCCAAGAGGGAAGGCGTGAAACTTGAAGAGACCCTGGCCAAACTGGAAAAGTACTTCTTGGGCATCAAGGACATGACCGCGCCGCCCCAGGCCATGTTCGTCATTGACATTGCCAAAGAGACTCTCTGCATTGCCGAAGCCCGAAGACTGGGAATCAAGATATTCTCCTTCGTCGATAGCGACTGCAATCCTGATTTGATTGACCATGCCATTCCGGGCAATGACGACGCCGTCCGGTCAATTCGGTTGATTACCGGTCGGTTGGCTACCGCCATCATCGAAGGCAAAGCTCAACGCGAGGCCGTGATCCAAGAGCAGATCGCCGTGGCAGCCGCCGAGGCCGAGGGTCAAGAAGAGCCCAGTGACCTCTCCGATGCGGAGTTGGAGCAAGTCGCTGTCAACTCCATCCCATTGGACGAATTGGGCGCATTGATGGAGCAAGCGGCGGCAGAAAAAACTGGAACAGATCCCGAAGCAGTAGAAGAAATAACACAACCTGAGACCTCTCCGGAGTAATCAGGAATTGTCCACATAGGAGGACTACCCTTGGCCGCCACCGTAGAGCAAATCAAGTCCCTCCGCCAGTTGACCGGAGCGGGCATCATGGACTGCAAAGACGCCCTTGAAAAATCCGATGGCAATCAGGACAAAGCGGTAGATTTACTCCGCGAAAAGGGGTTTTCTCAAGCCGCGAAGCGTTCTGGGCGCGATACCACCGAAGGGGTGGTTGAAGCCTACATTCACAACCGAGGACGCGTGGGAGCCATGGTGGAACTTGGTTGCGAGACCGACTTCGTGGCTCGCACACCTGAGTTTAAAGAGTTGGCCCACAACATAGCAATGCAGGTTGCGGCGATGAACCCCGCCTATATAGCGGAGTCTGACATAGCAGAGGACGACAACCGCCCTCCTGCTGAGGTCACTCTGCTGCTCCAATCCTACATCAAGAATAGTTCCATGCAAGTAGGGGACGTAGTCAAAGAACTCGCCGCAAAGGTAGGCGAAAACGTCAAGGTAGTCCGATTCAGTAGGTTGGCTCTCGAGGATTAGTTTCGTCGAGAGATATGAGTCAGCCAAAATACAAACGAGTCCTCTTAAAAATCAGCGGAGAATCCCTCAAAGGCTCCGCAGCGATTAACATTGATCCCGTTTCAGTGTCCTACTTGGCCCAGCAGATTGCCGACGCCTTGAGTCTAGGCGTCGAGTTAGCCATCGTCATAGGTGGCGGCAATTTGTGGCGGGGCGGATTTGCGGAAAGCCAGGGGATGGATAGGGCCACTGCGGATTACGCGGGGATGTTGGCAACGGTGATCAATGCCTTGGCCCTCCAGGATGCACTAGAAAAACGGGGTATCATTACTCGGACGCAGAGCGCCATCCAAATGCAGGCAGTAGCTGAACCTTACATCCGTCGCCGGGCAATGCGGCACTTGGAAAAAGGCCGGGTGGTCATCTTCTCAGGCGGCACCGGCAATCCATTTATGACTACGGATACCGCTTCCGCTTTGCGGGCTTTAGAGATTGGGGCCGAGGTCCTGCTGATGGCGAAAAATGGCGTTGACGGAGTCTATGACTCGGACCCCCGGGAAAACATCAACGCCCAACGCTTTGGCCAGTTGGATTACATGGACGCTCTCAGCCGCCGGTTACAGGTAATGGACTCGACCGCCGTTTCACTATGTATGGACAACAAACTGCCCATCGTTGTCTTCGACATCTTTGAAAAAGGTAACCTGAGTCGCATTCTAATCGGCGAAGAGGTAGGCACAATCATAACCGGGAGGGAATGAACATGCCAGGCAAAAATGATGGAGACCCTGAGTTAACTATTGAATCCGTCGTCTCTGATGCCGGAACCAAAATGGATCGGACACTTGACGCTCTGAGACGAGAACTTAACAACCTTCGCACCGGCAAGGCAACGCCTTCAATGGTGGAGAATCTTCTCGTAGATTACTACGGTACTCCCACCCCTCTGAAGCAGTTGGCTACCATATCCGCCCCTGATCCCAGGGCTATACTGATCCAACCTTGGGACAAGCAAGCCCTGCGGGACATTGAACGAGGACTGATAAAGGCTGAGGGGGGATTTAACCCGTCCAACGACGGCAACATAATAACCGTACCCATTCCTCCGCTGACCCAAGAGCGCCGACAAGAAATGGTCAAATCTCTAAAGCGCAAGATTGAGGACGGGAAAGTTTCAGTACGCAGCGTCCGTCGAGATGCGGTTGACACGTTGCGCAAAATGGAGAAGGACAAAGCTATCTCTCAGGATGAACAGCGTCGGGTGCAAGACATCATCCAAAAGACCACCGACGCCCACACCAAGACCATTGAGGACATTGGTAGTACCAAAGAAGCAGAGATATTGCAGGTCTAGCCTATGCAGGCCCAGCCTGACCCGACTCAACAAGCCAACTCATCACAACTGGGAATCCCCCAACACGTAGCATTCATTATGGATGGCAACGGGCGCTGGGCCGCGCAAAGAGGACTCCCTCGTCTGGCCGGCCACAAAGCCGGCGTAGACCGGCTGGAAGGGGTCTTGGAGTTCCTCGCTAATAAAGGCGTAAAGTACGTCACCGTTTACGCCTTCTCAACGGAAAACTGGAATCGCCCTGCCGAAGAAGTCCAGGGCATCATGGAATTACTTGGCGACGCCCTGCAAAGCCAGACCCAAGCCCTCCATGAGAAAAACGTCCGGGTTCGCCACATCGGTAGGTCCAATCACTTGAGCCCCGAGCTTGGTCGAGCGGTGGATCACTCCGAAAGCCTGACTGAAAACAACACCGGAATCACTCTGAACGTAGCCTTCGATTATGGAAGTAGGGACGAGATACTGGAAGCGGCCAGGAACATCGTTCGAGACGGCGTACCTGCCGATGCAATCGATGAAACTCTGTTCACCAGCTACTTGTACACCGCTCAGACACCCGACCCAGACTTGATTGTTCGAACCGGCGGTGAGTTGCGTCTGAGCAATTTTTTGCTTTGGCAATCGGCCTACAGCGAGTACTACCACACGCCAGTCCTGTGGCCCGACCTGGATGAAGCGGAGTTGGGTAAGGCTTTAGACGCCTACCAGAGCCGCCAGCGGAGATTCGGCAAAGTAAGCCCCAACTCCCAGGCCTGACCTTGTTGCGACGGGTGCTCACAACCCTGGTGGGCATACCAATCCTGTTAGCCGCCATCTGGTGGGGCACTCCCTGGCTGGTATTTCTGCTGGCCGTTGCGGTCATCATAGGCGTCCGAGAATTCTACCGTCTTTACCGTGCCGAAGATGCTTCTTTGCCGACACTGCTGGGAAGCCTCTGGGCGCTGGCGTTTGTCCTGGGCGCGCAAGCATCCTCCGACCTGACCAATTTCCTGACCATCTCCTCAGGCATTTTTATCGTAGGTGCATTTGTCTCCTTCCTCTGGCTGGTCGCCTTCCATAAAAGCCCCGGTTTTACTCAGGCATCGGTCTATCTGATATTAGGGCCAGTCTACGTAGGGTTCTTGCTGAGCCACGCTTTGGTTCTTCGAGAAACAGGAGAGTCAGCAACATTTGGGCGGGACTGGCTCCTTTTCGCTCTGCTAGTGACCTTCGCCACCGACACCGGCGCTTTCCTAACTGGCCGAAGTATCGGACGGCACAAGATGGCCCCGGCCATCAGTCCCAACAAGACCTGGGAAGGGGCAATTGGAGGATTTGTCCTGGCGGTGCTAGCTTCACTGGCCTTGGGGCAACTGCTGGATTTAGAACTGGCCCGCTGGCAACAGGGCCTGATTGGTGCTACAGTGGGCGTGGTTTCGCAACTGGGAGACCTGTCAGAATCCGCACTCAAGCGCATCTCACAAGTCAAAGATGCAGGGAGTATAATTCCAGGGCACGGCGGGATTTTGGACCGGGTAGATAGCCTAGTATTGTCAATCCCGGCCGTATACTACCTTATAAACCTGGTATTTAAACCATGAAAAAAATAGTAGTCCTTGGCTCCACCGGGTCCATCGGCTGCCAAACCCTTGACATTGTCAGGGCGTTCCCCGACCAATTTGAGGTTGTGGGACTGGCCGCTGGAAACAATCGGGCGCTGCTCACCGATCAGATCCAAGAGTTTCACCCCAAGCACATATGCTGCATTGACCCTCCAAAATCAATACCCTCAGACATAACTTTCACTTCTATGGAAGACATGGTCGGCTTGGATGAAGTAGACGTGGTTATGGTGGCGACCATGGGAGCGGTGGGTCTGGTTCCCACCCTAAACGCACTGAAGCACCAGAAAGCCGTGGCCCTTTCCAACAAAGAACCCATAGTCATGGCCGGACATATCATCAAAGCCTATGAGCGGAAATACGGGGGTACTGTTCTGCCCGTGGACAGCGAACCGAGCGCCATTTGGCAGTGCTTGCGGGGAGAAGCTAACGAAATACGCCGGTTGATCATCACCGCCTCCGGTGGGCCTTTCCGGGAAACTGCCCTGGAAGACCTGGCTTCAGTTACGCCCGCCGAGGCCCTGAATCACCCCACATGGAAAATGGGAAAGAAAATAACCATTGATTCTGCTACCATGATGAACAAGGCCTTTGAAGTCATTGAAGCGCACTGGTTATTCGACGTCGCCTGGGATAACATAGAAGTAATGATTCACCCGCAAAGCACCGTCCACTCAATGGTCGAGTTTGGCGACGGGTCGGTAAAAGCCCAGTTAGGGCCTCCCAGTATGCGACTGCCGATACAGTACGCGCTGTTTTACCCTGACCGGCGGGTTAATGAAGCGATTCCAAGACTGCCTACCGATCGGCCATTATCGTTGGACTTTCGCCCGCTGGATGAAGGACGCTACCCCTGCTTTGGGCTGGCGCTGAATGCGGCGAAGCAAGGCGGAACCTATCCAACAGTGCTGAGTGCCGCCGACGAAATCGCGGTGAGCGCCTTCCTGGCGGGAAAGATTGGGTTCACCGACATTTACCGAGTGGTGGAAAGGGTTCTTGCTCAGCATGATTCGTCTGCTGGGGAAAGCGTGGCCGAGTTGCTGTCTGCAGATGCCTGGGCGACCCAGCAAGCCACCGCAATCGTTGAAGGATATAATTTGAGGGATATAATTTGATCGAAGGCTTCTTAATCGCTATCGGCACCTTTGTGCCAATGCTAGTAATTCTGGTGGTAGTCCACGAATTTGGCCATTTCTTTACCGCCAAGGCCTTCGGGGTTAAGGTCCTGGAATTCGGCATTGGTTATCCCCCAAAAGCTTTCGGATTCTACACCGGCAACACAACAGTGCTGCTGAACCAGGAAACCCAATTTATTAACTTGAGCGGCCCGCAAGACCTGACCAGGGGACGAGTTATTAAGGTCAGCTCTACAGAGGACGCCAGCGGTAACCTGGTGGCCCGAATCATCGAATCCCCACAGAAAGGCTCCAAAGCCAAAGGCATTCAGTCTCTTCAGGAATTGGGCAGCGATGAGTACCTCAAGCACGAAGGCAAGGTTCGAGAAGCATCAAGTAACTCCATGATCATCGCCGATATGGTCTACTCCGTGAACTGGACGCCCCTGGGCGGGTTTGTGAAATTGGCCGGAGAGAGCAACCCGGCGGTGCCCAAGAGCCTAGCCAGTAAGGGAGTGGGGCCAAGGGCGATCGTGTTGGCGGCTGGCTCTTTTATGAACGCTCTACTGCCAATAGTCTTTTTCACCATCTTGTTCATGCTTCCCCATGATGTGCCCATCGGAGACACCGGCGACGTAACGGTGGTTAACGTCGTCGCCGGATCAGCCTCTGAAGCGGCGGGGGTTCAACCCGGAGACATTATCGTAAGGGCCAACGGGTTTGGCATGGACAAAACCTCTGATCTAGCCGAAGTGGTGCAGGAGAGCGCTGGCTCTCCGATAGAATTGCTGGTGGTGAGAGGGGACGGACAAGAGGTACTCCAGGTTACTCCTCAGTTCGATGCACCGGGCAACCGCTGGTTGGTCGGGGTTAGCATGCAACTAATCAACGTTGCGGTGGAGCGCAGGTCTGAAGCGCCCTGGACTGCCGTTGGAATGGCCTTTAGCAGCACCTGGGATATGCTGGTGCTGCTCAAACAAGAGGTATCAGGCTGGATCAGCGGCAATGGCGCGCCAGAGCTTTCCGGCCCGATCGGAATCGCGCAGATTACCGGCGAAGTGACCCAACAGATGGGCATACAAGGCTGGTTGCTGCTGGCTATCCTGTTCAGCATCAACCTGGCAATCCTGAACATTTTGCCAATACCCATGCTGGATGGTGGCCGGTTGCTCTTCGTCGGAATTGAGTGGGTGCGCCGGGGCAAGCGAGTGTCCCCAGAGAGAGAAGGGCTGGTACACCTCATTGGGTTTATCGTGCTGATCAGCCTCATTGTCTTGATCAGCGCCAACGATATCAGTAAGTTGATTCAAGGGGTCAGCCCACTCGCGGGCTAACTCCCGATCTCTGCCGCCCATTAGCCATTTTACCCAAGGCCTTGCTGCCCATGTTCCGCGGCGTTCGCGGTTGTTCCTCCACTGGATTCACGTCCTGGTTTCTTGTAAGATTTACCGGGCCATCCTGGGCGTAACGTCGCCAAATTCCTCCACATCGCGAGGCGAATCAAACAGTTAGATGGGGGTTGCTGCCATGTCCAAGCGCCGGGTTACCAAACCGGTATATCTGGGCGGGGTCAAAGTCGGCGGCGGCGCTGACATCACCGTTCAGTCGATGACCAAGACCGACACCCGGGACGTGGCCGCCACCGTCCGTCAGATCCACGAACTGGAAGAGGCTGGCTGCGAAATCATCCGCAGCGCAGTTCCTGACATGGTTGCCGCCAAAGCCATGCGGGAGATCAAGAAGAAGATTCACATCCCGCTCATTGCCGACATCCACTTTCACTATCAGCTGGCCCTGGAATGCGCCGAAGGCGGCGTCGATTGTCTCCGGCTCAATCCCGGCAATCTGCGCAATGAAGACCAGGTGCGCCAGGTGGTGGCCAAGGCCAAAGAGCGTAACATCCCCATCCGCATCGGCGTCAACTTCGGGAGTCTGCCCCCGGTGGGCGGCATTGGCCGCACCCGGGGTTTTTCGCGCCATCTGGATTTGGTCAACCGCTTGCCCAAAGCTGGCGAAGCCCAGGAAGGCCAGTACAGCATCGTCGATCACATGTTGGCCACGGCCTTGTGGGAGATCAGCTTCCTGGAGCAGCTCGACTTCGACCAGATCAAGATTTCCATGAAGGCTTTTGACGTGCCAACCACCGTTGAAGCCTACCGTCGGCTGGCCGAGATGGTGCCCTACCCTATGCACCTGGGCATCACCGAGGCCGGTACCGTCCAGTCCGGCTCCATCCGCACCGCCGTGGGGCTGGGAGTGCTGCTCTACGAAGGCATCGGCGATACGATACGGGTCTCGCTGAGCGGAGACTCCACCGAAGAGGTAGCCGCCGGATACGAGATTCTCAAGTCGCTCAACCTGCGCAGCAAAGGCACCACGCTGGTGGCCTGTCCCAGTTGCGGCCGGGCCGATGTCGACGTGGTCAAGCTGGCTAACGACGTTGACCAGCTGCTCAAGAAGAGCGACAAGAAAATCAAGGTCGCGGTGATGGGTTGCGAGGTCAACGGCCCCGGCGAAGCCAAAGACGCCGACGTGGGCATCGCCGCTGGCGCTGGCCGGGCGGTTATCTTCCGTAAAGGAGTTAAGGTGCGGGTGGTTGCCGAGGCCGACATGCTCACCGCGCTGATGGAGGAAGTGGAGAATACCCCATCCACAGTGAGCGACTGAGAATCTATCTAAAAACATGGTTCGACCGGCTCACCACGAACGGATCACAATCCATAGTCCGCTCATCCTGAGCTTGTTGAAGAATAATCTCGTCAATTAGCGCTTTAATTTGCTGGTTCGCCCAAGATAGGTGAATCAGCTTTTATTTTGCTGGTACAATGCGGTATCAACTCCGTATCATCACCAATTAAGGTTTCAAGAAAGGACAACCCCCCGATATGAAATTCACCCAGCTAGTTTCCAGGACTTTGCGGGAAGACCCACCGGACGCTGAAACCGCCAGCCATCGGCTAATGCTCAAGGCGGGACTGATCCATCAGGTCGCGGCCGGGGTCTACGCCTACCTGCCTTTGGCCTGGCGTTCCCTACGCAAAATTGAAAATATCATCCGCCAGGAAATGGATGCCGCTGGCAGTCAGGAACTGCTGATGCCCACGCTCCAGCCAGCGGAGTTGTGGGAGCAGACCGGACGCCGCGCGGCCTTTGGCGACAACTTGTTTGAATTGGAAGACCGCCGGGGGCGCTCTATGGTGCTGGCGCCAACGCACGAGGAGGTAATCACCAACATCGTCAAGGCCAACGTGCAGAGCTACCGGGACTTGCCGATAATCCTGTACCAGATCCAGACCAAGTTCCGGGACGAGCCACGTCCCCGGGCTGGATTGATTCGGGTGCGCGAGTTCGCCATGAAGGACGCCTACTCTTTCAACGGCGACGAGGAAAGCTTGGAGCAGAGCTACCAGGCGATGGCCCAGGCTTATCGCAACATTTACCAGCGATGCAATCTGCCGGTCTTGATGGCCGAGGCCGACAGCGGGGCCATTGGCGGTAAAGACTCCCACGAGTTCATCCTGCCCACCGCCGTCGGCGAAGACACGGTGATAACCTGTCCGTCCTGCGGCTATACGGCCAACGCCGAGAAAGCCAGCGCGGTTTACCCAGACCAGGGCACTGAACCGGAACTGCCTTTGGAAGAAGTCAGCACCCCCGGTGTCAAGACCATCGCGGCGCTGGCCGAATTACTGAATATTCCTGAGTCTAAAACCCTGAAAGCAGTGTTCTATACCGCCGATGCCGAGTTGGTTTTTGTCACGGTCCGGGGCGATTTAGAGGTCAACGAGATTAAGCTGAAGAACCTGCTCCACGCCCACGACCTTCGCCTGGCCACTGACGAGGAGGTCAAAGCGGCCGGGCTGGTAGCTGGCTCCGCGTCACCCATCGGCATTGAGGGACTCCGACGCGTTGCCGACCCATCTATCGCCAAAGGCAGCAACTTCGCAGTAGGAGCCAACCAGCCGGACACCCACCTGAAAAACGCCAACTACCCCAGAGACTTCCAGGTGGACGAACTGGCCGATATTGCGCTGGCTCAGCAGGGACACCTGTGCGGCCACTGTGGACAGGCTCTGGAAGCCACCCGAGGGGTAGAAGTGGGGCATATCTTCAAGCTGGGCACGTTCTTCAGCGAAACGCTGGGCGCGCTGTACCTGGACCAGAACGGCCAGCAGCAACCCATCATCATGGGCTGCTACGGCATTGGCGTGGGTCGGCTGCTGGCGGCGGCAATTGAGCAGAATCACGATGAAAAAGGAATGATATTCCCGGCTCCTATCGCACCCTATCAGGTGCATCTAGTAGGGCTGAACCTGAACGATGCCACAGTGTCGTCAGCCGCGGAGCAACTCTACCGAGAACTTTGGGCGCAAGGCATCGAGACACTGTACGACGACCGGATTGACCAAACGCCCGGGGTAAAATTCAACGATGCCGACCTGCTGGGGCTGCCGATACGTTTGGTGGTCAGTCCGCGCAATCTGAGCAGCGGGATGGTTGAAGTGAAGGGCCGCCGGGACGAAAAGGCGGAGCAAATCGCCAGGGAGAGCGTCGTGGATGTGGTCGCCCAGAGACTAACCAAACTTGGCTAGCCAGTCTTGAGCGATCATTGCCGAGTCTGCCCAGAACTTTACTCTGCCGGTGCCATTACCGTTTGATATAGCCTCAGGTTCTCAATCAACTGAGGCGCAAGTCTTCCCTCTCGGCTGGTAGACAGCAGCAACAACAGACGAAACTGGGCAGCCAAGTCTCGCGCCAAATTCTGCTTTGCTTCAGCCTCGGTATCACCCTCAATCGGCACCCGCAGTCCATTCAGCGGCAGTACCCTTCGGGACTCGCCAGCCCAGAATTTGTCCAAGCTGTCGATAATAGTGATCGGAATATCCCGGATCAGGACAAATGGGGATTCCTTCGGCATATCGGCAGGCCGCAGCATACCAATCTTGACCCCGGTAACGTCGGTGTGGCTAACGTGGAAGGTAGCGCGGTTGGGCTGACTGGTGCTCACCATCCTCCAGTCCAAGTCCTTTGGCGAGGCATGGTCAACGCCAGGCTCCACCAGAACGGGAAGGGCCAAGTCTTCAGCTATTGGGCGGTCTTCCGGCTGGGACACTACTGGTTCTCCATCTTTTCTGCTTCCAATTCCCAGGCAGAATATACCTGGTCTGGCAGCGCAATCGGCCCCACTGCCTCTTCGTACTCGCGCACGTGCTTGTTGGTCAACAGAGCGATAGCCTTGAGCATCTGGGGGCTGACCTTGATCCGCGTCCGCAAGATTGGCTCCCGCTCTTCCATCTGTTCGCCAAAGAAAAGCACCGCCGAGTAAAGGCTGCTGAAGATGTGCATAGAGTCGGCGTAGAAAGTAACCGGCTCGCCCGAAGCGCCATCGGACTGGGTGTCGCCCGGGTTCACATAGCTTTCTTCCTGGGGAACCTGGTCTTCCGGGGGCACATAGGGTCGCTGTATGATGGGCATTGGGGCCTCCTTATCAAGAACCGGCTCCGCGTGTCGGCGACAGTTCCGCGGGTTGCAGATAGCCGGTTTTCCTGGCTGCTGGACTCAGGTGTAATTATACACACGTTGAGCCGTTGTTCAATCTGACCAAGCGGTGACTAAACAAACCTGTCCGGTCAATTTGCCCAGCGACGCAGGTGGTAGCCGCCAATGGAAATGGCTTCCCATTCGTGCGTCGTCTTGCTGAGTCCGATCAGCCCAAACCGCATCATCACCGCGTATCCCAGGTCTCCCCGAGAGGCGTTTGGGTGTCCCGCCACCGCGGTCCTCACCTCTTGGGCGGTGTAAGAGTACAAACCCAGCCGGTGCCCAGTCGACCATTCCGCCAATGCCTCATCCAATAACACCAATGCCGGGACTTTCCAGCCGATACCGGTCGGCTGGGAGCAGGCCACCGCGTCGGGGTTCCACCTGGCCATCAAACTGTCCAGAGACTCGATCAAATGAGCGACCCTCACCAAAGCGTCAACGCGATGCCGGGAACGCACTGCAATAGTCCCGGTGGCCTCAATTTGCCCGTTGCAAAACACCGCCCAGCCGGTTTCCCTCACCCCTGCGTCCAGGGCGATCAATGTCCCATTTTCGGCAACCTCGGTCACTTGATTACCGAACCGCTGGCGAATAGCACAGAAGCAAAGACGATGCCCATTGTAACCCCATGCCGATTCGCCAAAATTGAGGTGGCGCGTTCTGTACGTTCATCGTCACGCCGATGCTGATCTTCTCCAGGATGCTGCACCTCCGGCCACTGATATAGACCTACATAGTAATAGGTGCCACACTGCAAGCAAATCCAGTCACCATCATCCATTGCCAGGTCACCACCGCATTTGACGCACGCCTTGAAACGAAACTGTGGCAATTCTCCCCCCTTTTGCCCTCAACGGAATAAGCTTAAATTCACTCTTCAGGTTAGTCCGTCAAAGCGTTTTCTAACGCACAATTGGTAAGGAAACTGTAACAGAACAATTGTTCTTAATCAACTAGAATAGGTCATTAATACCGTTTCGGCAGCTTTGTATGGAGCTTTGTATATCGAAGGTTGTGAGGTGGAGAACCGAGGCATCAGGGGAGGGACGCCGAGGCAAGTCAGGTCAGTAGCGGGCCTCGCCCTGAGCCAGCCTGACTCCCCACATGGTCAAAATTGACCCAAAGGTCAGCCCGGCCGCCAGCGAAAAGGCCACCAGGTAGTCGCCCTGCAGGTCAAACAGGAATCCAGCCAAAATCGGTCCCAGGGCAATGCCAATGCCGCGGCCGACTTCGACCACGCCCATAACCGTGCCCAGGGCCCGAGGTGGGTATAAATCGGCGGCCTTAGCCCCAATCAGCAGACCGCTCAGACCATCGCTAAGCCCGGCCAGAGCGACGAATACTACCAACACCGCCAGGTTTCCGCCGCCGCTGAAGAACAGCACTACTAGAATGGAAACCACGCTCATTGACATGCAGAGGGTAAAAACCAACTCCCGGCCGATCACATCAGACAGCAGACCAAAACTAGGACGCCCGGCCATTCCGACCAGACCGGACAGCCCGATGGCCACCGCCGCCTGCAACTCGCCGTACCCGGCCAGCACGAAAAAGAGGATCATATGCACCTGGGTCATCTGGTTGGCGGTGGACGCCACCGCCCGGGTCGCCAGCAGTAACCACACCGCTGGTTGTCGCAGCATCACTTTTACCGGCAGCGTACCGGAAACCGCGGGTCGCCCGGCATCGCCTTTGATTGTCTCTGGTGTCTCTGACGGCAGCGGCGCGGCCAGCCCTGGGTCGGGCAATGCCTCTGAAAACACCGGCGGGCGTCGCTGGAAGAGCAGGTTCAGCGGCGCGGCCACCAGGAAGAAGGCGATGCCAAATATCTGGTAGGCGGCCCGAAAACCCAGCGTGGAGACGATAACCTGCGCCATTGGCGTCACAATAGCCTGCCCGGTGGGATTGCCCGAGTCGGCCATGCCCAGCACGATGCCCTTGGAGTTAGGAAACCACGGCGCCAGCGTAGCCGTGGCGGAAAAGGAAGAGACCATGGTCTGGCCCAGAGCGGCGAACACGCTGTAAAAGATGAACAACTGCCAGAGGTGGGTGGCAAAACTGCTGGCTAGCCAACCCGCCAGGATGAACGCCCCGGCCAGCGGAAACATAACCCTCGGCCCGAAGCGGTCCAGCAGCTTGCCCAACAAAGGGGAGGAGAAGGCCCCCACCAGCCCGGCCACCGAGAATATGGCCGAAGTAAGCGTAACGCTGCTGCCAAAGCTGTTGCGCAGGGCTACCAGGAACACCGGTTGGCTGTTCTTGGCCCCGCCCTCAATGGTCAGGTTGGCGAAGGTCAGCCCAAATATGACCCAGCCGTAGTGCAACTTGCGTTTGAATGCGGTAAGTAAAACCATTCAATCCAGCCCGATGCCCGTGGCATCTAGGCACTTATCACGTATTTTCGCGTTTCGGGTGACCACGCCCCTGAAATTATACACTCACGCTACCCACACCTTGACCCGCCCATTTGCCGAATCCTATAATGGCGTGACGAAAGGTGACACTTTTTGTCCCCAAATATCTACACCAAGGCGGCTTCAGCTTGACCCAACCTTCCGCCCAGTCCATTGAGCAGCTAACCCAGCAGGCTACCCAGGAACTGGACCGCATCAACGACCTGGAATCCCTGGACCAGTGGCGCATCTCCTACCTGGGACGCCGGGGCAGTCTCACCAACGTCCTGCGGGGTTTGTCCCAGCTAGACCTGGAACAGCGGCGGGAACTGGGCGCATTGGGCAACCAGTCCAAAAACCTGCTGGATGAGCGCCTGGCCCAGAAGACTCAGGAAATCGACCAGGCCCAGCAGGTCCAGGCCTTCGCGCGCGACCGTATCGACGTTACAATGCTGGGGCGGCCCACGCCGATTGGCCGACTCCACCCCACTACCCAGATCGTTAAAGAAATCACCGACGCCTTTGTGTCGATGGGTTTCAGTATCGTGGAAGGCCCGGAGGTCGAGTGGGATCACTACAACTTCGAGATGCTGAATATCCCGGAAGGCCACCCGGCCCGGGATATGTGGAACTCGATGTGGATTGACTACCGCAACGAGGCGGGCCAGCAGCCCATGTTGCTGCGCACCCACACCTCGCCGATGCAGGCGCGGGTTATGGAGAACACTCAGCCGCCGATACGGGTGGTGGTGCCCGGCAAGTGCTACCGCTACGAAGCCACCGACGCGACCCACGAGTGGCACTTTTACCAGATTGAAGGCTTGGCGGTTGACGAAGGCATCACCTTCGCCGACCTGAAGGGCACACTGTACGAATTTGCCCGCCGTTTGTTCGGCGAAGAGCGCAAGGTGCGTTTCCGCTGTGACTACTTCCCCTTTGTTGAGCCGGGCGTTGACATGTCCATTGACTGCTTTGCCTGCCAGGGCGGCGACAACCGTTGTCGCATTTGTCGGGGCAGCGGCTGGATTGAGATTATGGGCGCCGGGATGGTGCACCCCAAAGTGCTGGCCAGCGTGGGGTACGATACCGAAAAATACACCGGCTTCGCCTTTGGCATCGGGCCGGAGCGCGTCGCCATGCTCAAGTACGGCATCGACGACATCCGGCATTTCTATACCAATGACCTCCGATTCTTGCGCCAATTCTGATACAATCATCTCCGCCCACCTGATCTCACTCAAATCTAAACTTCCAAATCTAAACTTCGAACACGGTGTGGTTGATCTCCGTAAAAGAGCATCGCTTCTCATAAGGTAAAAGGATGCTGGCGGCAAAATAGTCGAGAATTTATGCGGGTACCCTTAAGCTGGCTAAAAGAATACGTTGACGTTGAAATGTCAGCCCAGGAACTGGCCCACCGTCTGACCATGGCGGGAGTGGAAGCGGGCGACGTGATCGAGTTGGGCGGCTGGACTGGCTGTTACGTCGGGCACGTTCTGTCAGTCGAGCAGCACCCCAACGCCGACCGGCTGTCCCTGTGCCGGGTGGACATCGGATCAGAGCAGATGCAGGTGGTCTGCGGCGCGCCCAACGTCGCCGCCGGACAGAAAATCTGCTTCGCCAAGGTTGGGGCCTACCTGTACAACACCCACAGCGAAAAGCACGAAAACCTCAAGCCCGCCCGCATTCGGGGCGTGGTCTCAGAAGGGATGATCTGCTCCGAGTTGGAGTTGGGTCTGGGCGACGGCCATGAAGGCATCGTGGTGCTGCCCGATGACGCGCCCATCGGCGTTACTCTGGACAGCTACCTGGGCGACACTGTGATCGATCTGGAAGTCACCGCCAACCGTCTGGACTGTTTCTCGATTTTGGGCGTGGCCCACGAAGTCGCCGCCATCACCGGCAAGACCGTTCGAGAGCCGGACATCAGCTATCAGGAGGGGAACACCCCCATCGCCGAACTGGCCACCGTCTCGGTTGCTGATCCCGACCTGTGCCCGCGCTATACCGCCAGCGTAATCCAGGGCATCAAAATTGGTGATTCACCGCAGTGGCTGCAAGACCGCCTGACCAAGGCCGGGCTGCGTCCCATTAACAACGTGGTTGACGTGACCAACTACGTGATGCTGGAGTTCAACCAGCCGCTGCACGCATTCGATCTGGACAAACTGCGCGACCACACCATTATTGTGCGTCGGGCCAGGCCCGGTGAAGTTCTGGATACTCTGGACGGTGCGGGACGCATACTGAACCCCGATGTGCTGGTAATCGCCGACTCCCATGACCCGGTGGGCATCGGCGGTGTTATCGGCGGGGCCAACAGCGAGATTGGCCCGGATACCACCAACGTGTTGCTGGAGTCGGCGACCTTCGACAACTACAACAACCGCCAGACCGCCGAGACCTTCCGGCTGCGCACCGACGCGACCCAGCGGTTCGAGAAGGGCCTGCGCCCGGAACTGGCTCCCATCGGGTTACGCCGGGCCACCCAGCTAATCCAGCAGGTTTCTGGTGGTGAAATCGCTCAAGGTATCGTCGATATATACCAGGGCCGGGACGCGCCACACCCAACAGTACCGCTATCTCTCAAACGGTTGAAGCAGGTTCTAGGCATGGAGTTGGACATTGAGAAGGCCGCCCAGGTGCTGCAATCCCTGGGCATCCAGACCAAACCAACCGAGCCGGGGAGCCTCAATGCCACCATACCCTATTGGCGCAATGACATTAACATTGAGGAAGACCTGATCGAAGAAGTGGTGCGCATCATTGGTTACGATGAGGTTCCCACCACCATGCTGTCGACGCCCATACCCAATCATCATCCGTCGCCCATGACCGAACTGAAATGGCGGGTTCGGGAAGCCATGGCGGCGGCAGGACTGCAAGAGACCATCAGTTATCCTTTAGTCAGTCTGGAAAGCCTGGAAAAGGTCAACCAACTAGACCAGGAAAACCTGCCTCTGCATGTGGCCAACCCGATGAGCGTGGGACAGGAATATTTGCGCCCCACCCTGCGGGCCAGCCTGCTGCAAACCCTGCTTTACAATCAGGAACACATGGACGCCCCTTTCCGACTGTTTGAGGTGGGTCGAGCCTTCTTGCCGCGTAAAGACGAACTGCCGGTGGAGCAGGAAATTGCCGCCGGAGTAGTGTCGGGCCTGCGCTCCGAACCTTCCTGGCTGGAACAAGACGGCTATTTAGATTTTTTCGACGCCAAAGGCATCTTATCCTCTGCGCTGGAGCGCCTCGGCGTCACCACGTCCTATCAGCCTACCGAAGACCCAACTTGCCACCCCGGACGATGCGCCAGGATCATCGCTGGCGATACTGAATTGGGTATCATCGGCGAAGTCCACCCGGAAGTCCTGGCACGGCTTGATCTCAAGCCTCTGCCGGTGGTGCTGTTTGAGCTACAATTAGAGCAGATACTGAAAGTAACCCGGCATTCCCGCGATAGCTTCCGTCCCTTGTCTCGCTTTCCGGCGGCTACTCGTGACCTGGCGTTGATTGTCGCGGCTGACCTGCCAGCAGGCAAGGTACAGGAAATTCTCGGACGGCACCGGTTGGTCGAGAATGTTGAGCTTTTCGACGTCTACACTGGGGACAATATTCCGGCTGGAACCAGGTCGCTGGCCTGGCATGTGTATTTTCAGTCTCAGGAGCGTACACTTACCAACGAGGAAGTCAATCGCACTCTGGAAGGCCTGCTTCGCGCTCTGGAAAGGGAAGTAGGGGCCACCTTGAGAGGCAGTTGATACCCCTTGCCACGGAATTGCGGGTTATAGTAAATTGGCATCAGGTTTAGCTCCGGGGAGCAACATGCAAGCTCACGAACACAGTCATAGCCACTCCCACGGTCACAGTCATGTGGCCGAGGATATGCTTACCGTGGAAGAGGCTTTCGAGCGTATCATTGCCAGCTTCAGTCCACTGGAACCGGAAGAAAAATCCATTCTTGATTGCCTTGGGCAGGTCTTGGCAGTAGACGTAAATTCGCCGCTGGACCTACCGCCGCTGGCCAATTCGGGCATGGACGGCTACGCTGTAATACAGTCAGACATCAAGGGCGCGTCCAGCGATGCCCCTAAAATGCTGAAGGTCATTGGCACCGTCGCCGCCGGACACGTATCGTCCCAAGCCGTGCAGGCGGGCACCGCCATCAGGATTATGACCGGCGCTCCCATACCCGACGGGGCAGACACGGTGGTTCCTTTTGAAGAGACCGACGAAGTGGAACGCCGCCAGGCTGGCCGGACTCTGGACGAAATCAACATCGCATCCGACCTGCCGATGTACTGCAACGTTCGTCCGCCGGGCGAGGATGTGCGGCGAGGCCAACTGGTACTGAAGGCAGGGACGCTGATACGGGCATCTGAAATCGGCGTGCTAGCTTCCCTGGGCCTGAGTCGCGTATCGGTGATCCGCCGTCCGATAGTCGCCATTCTGTCCACCGGCGATGAGCTTGAAGCAGCGGGACAACCGTTGAGTCCCGGCAAGATTTACGACGCCAACGGTTCCAGCATCGCCGCCGCCGTGATCGCGGCTGGTGGTGTGCCCCGAATCCTGGGCATTGCCCGCGACAACTTGGAAGACATGCACCGCAAACTGGAGCAGGTCGCCGGGTCGGACTTGTTGGTTACCTCCGCTGGGGTCTCCAAAGGCGACTATGACATCGTGAAGGATGTTCTTACCCAGCGAGGCAGTATGAATTTCTGGTCGGTGCGGATGCGACCGGCCAAGCCGCTGGCCTTCGGTCATCTGAATTACCCAAGCCAGAAGCCGGTCCCTCTGCTTGGTCTTCCCGGTAACCCGGTCAGCGCGATGGTTGCATTTGAAATGTTCGGCAGGCCGGCCATATCGACCATGTTGGGGCGCGGCGCTTTGGCGAGACCGGCTGTTGAAGGCGTGCTCACCGGCCCCATTTACAACACCGACGGTCGGCGGGTGTATGCCCGCGTAGAAGTAGAGCATCGGGACGGCGCTTATTATGCCAACCCAACTGGCCCCCAGGGATCAAATATATTGACGTCAATGTCCCGCGCTAACGGACTGGCAATCTGCCCGGCAGATGAGACTAGTAAAGCTGCTGGCGAAAAAGTTACAATTATAATGTTGGATTGGAATGAAGAGGTTGATATATGACCATGCCGTACTCGGATTTGTCGCCGCAGAATGGCAATTCGCCGCAATACTTTATAAGCTTTGAACGCTTGACCCAACTGGGGCGCTCGCCCATTCATATGCTAGCTTCCCGCCGAGGGCCGTCGGCTCCATCGCGCGTAAAGCCGGACCATGAACTGGACAACCCAGCCGAGTTAGTCGAAGAAATCGCCGAATATGGCGTAAAGGAAACGGACTACATCCGCTCCAGCATGCCGTTGCAAGAGATCGTGTTTCGCATATTGTTGGGGCGTCGCAATGAACCCACCTCGCTGCGAGACTTACACTACGAGCTCACTGAAAAGTGGTCAACTCCTATGCGGCCAATCAACATCACCGAAGAGGGCTTGGAGCGCATTCTAGATGGCGACACCTTCTATGGCTTTGACCACAAGCATGAACCGGGAGACGAGAATTAGAACTCCGGTTAGTCTCTACACCAGAAGGCAAGAAAAAGAGAGTGCGGCTCACCGCACTCTCTTTATATTCTACCAAATTATTGAAGTCAGCCTAATTATTCAAATGCTCTGAGGCTACTCCCACCAGCTTTTCAAACCCCGCAGCATCATGTACTGCCAAGTCCGCCAACATCTTTCGGTCCACTTCCACTCCAGCCAGCTTCAACCCATGCATGAACTGGCTATATGTCAGACCCGCACTGCGACTAGCCGCACCGACACGCACGATCCACAATCGGCGGAATTCTTGCTTGCGCTCCCGACGATGTCGGTAGGCATGGCTCCAAGCATGCAAAAGGGCCTCTTTAGCCCACTTGTAATTCCTACTTGAGGAACCTTGAAACCCTCTGGCCGCCAACATCACTTTCTTATGCCGACGGTGTTTTGTTACTCCGCGTTTTACTCTGGGCAAACCAAATCTCCGAAACTAGAATCCCTCGGCTAACCGTAGGGAAGCAATCGCTTGAACCTCTTGATATCCTTGGCGTCAACCAGCAACTTGTCGGCAAACTTCCTGGTCACCTTGTTGGGCTTCTTCCGACGCAGGTGGCTGCTCATGCGCTTGCGTCTCATCAACTTGCCGGTACCGGTTATATGCAGGCGCGCCTTGGCGCCCTTATGAGTCTTAAGCTTTGGCATCTGCTAAATCTTCCATCTTGTCTTCAGCTTTCTCAATCTTGGTTGGAGCGTTGGGAATCAGGATCATATAAAGTGATCGACCCTCCATTGAAGGAGGCTTCTCCAATCTTACATCATCCTTCATGTCATCGGCCACCTTTTTCAGCACCGATAGCCCTAATTGCTGATGGACTGATTCCCGACCGCGGAAACGAACAGTGAGCTTTACCTTGGAGCCATCATCAATGAACTCTCGCACCTTCCGCATTTTGGCTTCCAGGTCATGGATGCCTATATTCGGACGAAACCTGATTTCACGGAGTTCAGTGCTTTTCTGGCCTTTCTTGGATTCTCGATCTTTCTTGGCGTAAAGATAGCGCAGTTTACCATAGTCCAGAAGCCGGCACACTGGAGGGTCAGCGTTAGGAGCTACCTCCACCAGATCTACTTCTTGTTGGCGAGCCAATTGCATGGCCTTGTCGGTGTCCATCACACCCAATTGCTCGCCGGCTTCACCAATAAGCCGTATCTGAGGAGACCGGATCTGTTCGTTAACCTTGTACTGCCTAGCTATACTCTTACCTCCGACGTATGACCGTCAGCCACCTGGAAAGATGGTTCAATCTACCATAAGGCTAAAGGTCAGTCAATGCGCTTGTCAATAGCGCGTTTCCTATTGGACACATTCGGAATTTATGCACTATTTTCCGACATAAAAAACTGTTGGGAGACTTAAAACCGTTGGTCACTAATGAATAACCGTAATTAATATCCGCCTCAATTGGTCGGACTGAAACCCTCATCCAAGTCTTTCAGGAATTCCTCTATATTGGCCGACAACGGAGGTAGCTCCGGCCCTTCATCCTGCTGGTCTTTGTCGTAACGCTCTTCCAAGCGCCCCAAAAGCGAACCAACCCCAGAGGTGTCGTCGACCATGCCCTGGAGTTTTTCGTACTGTTCCTTGCCCAGATTAGGCTCAATCAGTCGCTCGGGCAATTCGTAAATATCACAGAGGATTTCCGTCAACCGGGCAGTACCGGTCAGGTCATCCTCAACTTGGAAGTATTGAGGAAGGTGCACCACAAACGTCCTGGTTTCCATCCCTAGCTGTATCGCTTCTTGAGTGATCAAATAGGTGATAGTGGTTGGCCCTTCATAATTACTGGTTTGCACCCGTGCCTGTTGCCGTTCCTCTTCCACGTTCCCGCCGCTGCCCAGACCTGAGACCAGCAGTGGCCTGGTGTGCGGTACCATATCGTACATCCCGCCGACCAGTGAGTAACGTTTGACTCCCAAGAACTTCAGCACGTCCAGCATAGTATTGGTGAAGTCTTCGCCATAAAGGTGAGGCTCCAACAAATGCATGAACAGAAGGTCACGCCCATCTTCTTGGGTAGCATACCGAATGATGGTATTGGGGACTGTGACCTCCCGACGACCCTCATTGAACAATGAGCGGGGTCGGTACCGTGTGAAGTCGTAGAACATGCCGGGCTGAGCAATTCTACCCAGCTCCTTGGCCTGCAGGTGACGCTCCAACCGGCCGAGCGCCAAAGTACCGACATTACCCACATCAATCCACGGCCTTAGCACCGCAATTGCGTGCGGATCTTTCAGGTCAGGAATAGGCTCTGAAAATTCAAACTCGCCGATACGCATTGGTACAGTTTGACAGTCTCCATCTATATTTACAAGTACCGAACAGTCAGGGACGGCGCTTCTACATACGACGTGCGCTGAGCCATATTTGGGGCAGACCGAAACAAGCCGCAACGCCTCACGGCCCGTTACTTGATCAAAGTCTGTCTAAAACCTCTACAGATTTATCCTTTTTATCCATCGCCGAGCTCAGGATAGGCAGACTGGAAGTTTGCACCCGCTCGTGGTGAGCCTGTCGAACCACAATTTAGACAGTACACTATAGAAGCTGAGGCGCTACTGCCGCCTAGCAGTCACCCATCTGTGTCAAACGTCCCTCGCGCCACACGATTGAGCCATCGCGGACGGTCAGGAAGGTGTCGAGGCGCACTTTTCCTTCTACATTGTGTCCCGCCATGTCATGCCACACGAACCGCCCCTCCCTCAAATCAAAAACGGCGGCGTCGCCCGCCATGCCGACAGCCAAAGACCCCAGAGACTCTTGCAACCCCAGAACCTTGGCGGGACGGATAGTGCTGGCGGCCACCGCATCTTCCAGCGTCATGCCCAATGCGTGGAACTTACTCACCAGATCATTCATCAGGTACACCGTCCTACCCTCTGGCGGGACGTGGATGTCGGTGCTGATGGTATCGGGATTCATGCCCTGCTGCATCGCTGCCCTCACCACCTCGACATCGCAATGGACACCGGCGTGACCGACATCCATCACCACTCCCCGCTTCACTGCTTCGCGAACTTCGGGGCGGATCTGGTTGTTTCGGTCTAGAATTGATTCGGCGTCACCGTTGAAGGCGTGGGTCGAAATATCTCCCGGGCCGAGGAACTCGAGCACATCGGGCAGGGGTATCGGAGTCCCGCTAACGTGCACCATCAGCCTGACTCCGGCCTGATCCGCTGCCGCGCGCGCCTTTTTCATAGCGGTGTGGGCATCCCAGCGGGCCACCGCGTCATGATGCATCCGTACCTTGACCCCAAAGAAGAAGCCGGGGTTGCTCTTGATGGCATCAATAGTACGGTCAACATCGATGATCCGCAGGTCATGCAGTCCTCCGCCCAAAACCCGATTCGCGGCCAGGCCCACCGATCCAATGTGGATAAATGCCAGCAGCCGGGTCTTGTGTGCCGGGAAAACGTAGTCCCTCATCGCACCGTAGTTCATGCATCCAGAACTCCCGGCGTCGACTCCAGTAGTCACCCCGGCCGAGAGGCAGTTGCGGTCAGCGTGCACCGCGCTGCCAGTGCCACCATGATAAAAGTGTCCATGCAGGTCTATCAGTCCCGGAGTAACCAGCTTGCCGGCAACGTCCACCACATTCTGCGCCGAAGTTGGATCAATACGCTCCGCCACTGCCGCAATTTTCCCATCCTGAAATGCGACATCCCGACGGTCGTGAATCCCCTGACCCGGATCCAGGAGGGTGCCTCCCTTGAGCAACAATTCATATATCGGCGGTACGCTAGTCATCTTCCCCCCATTTAAACATGCTTATTCCAAAATAATATCCGACGCACCAATTCTAGGTGAACCGGTACGTCGTCAATGGCGCCAACTTGAGTGGGCCGCTCCCGCCCAGAAACTTTCTGCAAGATTTAATCGTCGGAGTAATCGTCGTCGTCATCGTCATCTTCGGCGTATTCTAGACGACGCAACCTGGGATAGACCAATTCTTTGGGACGGCGCAGATCGGCATCGGAGATGTCCGGCGAATCAGCCAACGGTTTGGCTTCCCATTTTTCCACTGATTCTCTAACCAACCGCCGCACCAGTTGAGGCGAACGGCCTTCCAAACGACCCAACTGGTAGGCCAGCGTTACCGCCAACTGCGTGCTGGTAATCTGATCAAAGGCATCGGAATCTCTCAGGTCCTCGGGCATGCAGCCAGACTGATCTATAAAGTCATCCAACACTTGACCAACAATGTCGGGCATCCCGCCCAATTCGATCTCGGTCATGTATTCGGTCAACTTATCGGTAAGGTCAACCACCCCCTCTTCGGGCAGTACCAATTCAGCAAATTCTTCATTAAGAGTTTGGGGGTTATCATCGACCATTTACAACTAACTCCTTCACCTGCTCCCAAGCGGGAACAGGGTGGATATCGGCTAATTTTGCAACTATTATTTTAGCATGCTTGGGCCTTGCTCACTAAAAGGGATTTCTACGCCAACACGGACTTGAAAATAGCCCGTTGCCGCGACGGCGGTTCCTTGAAGCCCCCGGTTGGCCCATGCTATGATGGCCATAGACTTCTCATCCCCAGATTTCATCGCACAATTTAAGGAGCATTGCATCGGTGTCGCGCTTCCCAACCAGGGAAATTGACATCATCATCGACGAACCATTCGATAATTTGGCGTCTGAAGATTGGCTCAATATGGTGATGCAACAGGCCATGCGAGTAGCTTTGGCCGATGATAAAGCCGGGCAGGTGAGCCTGCTGTTGACCGACGATGCCACGGTGCGGGATCTGAACCGTAAATACCGGGGGCTGGACGAAGTAACCGACGTGCTTTCCTTTTCTGCAGATTTTTCGGGGCACTGGGAAGGGCCAGACGAGCCTGAGGACAACGCTCAAGCCGGCGACCAAGCCTCTGCAATTTTCCCGTTTATCCTGCCTCCCGACCAGATACCACCTTTGGGTGAGGTTATCGTTTCCTACCCGCAAGCACAGCGGCAGGCATCCGAAAAGGGTCATGATTTGAAGAATGAACTGGCGTTGCTCATGGTCCATGGGGTGCTCCACCTGGTGGGCCACGACCACCTTGAAGCCGCTGACACTGAACTGATGCAAGGCCAGGAACGTTTGGCTCTTCAGTCCATATTCGAGCCTGGCGCGGTGAGTCAATGACCTCGCAAGTCTACTACCGCAAGTGGCGGCCAACCAGCTTTAGTGACCTGGCGGGACAGGAACACGTCGCCACTACGCTGCGGCATTCCATCCAGCAGAACCGGGTCTCCCATTCCTACCTGTTCTGCGGCCCACGGGGCACCGGAAAGACCAGCACAGCGCGGGTGCTGGCCAAAGCGGTCAACTGCCTTGCCCCCCAGGAAGGCGACCCTTGCAACGCCTGCGCCATGTGCATATCAGTCAATGATGGCCGCTTTATGGACATCATTGAACTCGACGCGGCCAGCAATCGGGGTATCGACGAGATTCGGGACATTCGCGACAAGGTCAACTTCGCGCCGGTGGAAGGCAAGCGCAAAGTCTACATTATCGACGAAGCCCACATGCTCACCGATCAGGCCTCCAATGCCTTCTTGAAAACCCTGGAGGAGCCGCCCAGCCATGTCATTTTTATCCTTTGCACCACTGAGGCCAGCAAGATTCTGCCGACCATCATTTCTCGCTGTCAGCGGCATGATTTCCGCCGCCTGCCCGCCGAGATAATCTACCAACGGCTCAGCCAGATCACCGAAGGCGAGGGCGCTACCGTGGAGCCAGAAGCCATACGATTGGTGGCCCGCTACGCCGCGGGCAGCCTGCGGGATGCTGAGAATCTACTGGAACAACTGGTGCTGTCCTACGGCGAAGGCGTTGGTCTGCATCAGGTAGAGGAACTGCTGGGGCTGGGCCATGGCGACCGCTGGCTGGAACTGGTCAAGAGTCTGCTGATGGGCAATACCGCGGCTTGTTTGGGAGCGATTAACCAGGCGGCGTGGGACGGCACCGACATGCGCCAGTTGCACCGACAGACCTTGGAACTGCTGCGGGCCGCCCTGCTGCTGGAGTGGGGCTCCAGCGAAGGCCTGGACCTGCCCGATCATGTTATTAGCCAGCTTCGAGAATTGGTCAACCAGCTACCATCATGGCGGATTGTAAAGGCCCTCAAACTTTGGGGCGAGTTGAATATGCGCTATGATGCTCCATCGACTTTGCCGCTGGAACTCGCCGTGGTTGAAATCTGCAATGGCGACGTCTCCCCACCGGTTACTCAGTCAACCGTTGCGGAAACTGCGCCCCAGGTAGCCCGCCCGACCAACCGGTCTTCGGCCACTGTTCAAAGCAATAATCGACCAGCGACAGCGTCTCCACCGACCCGAGCATCGACGCCAACCGAGCGGCCTCCGGCAACTTCACAAAACCCACCGGTTGCCGAAACTGACAACACCAGAATTGCCCCGCCTGCGCCCGAAATGTCGCCGGTGGCATCCAATACTAACCCAGACCTGCCGACAGCGGGTCTATCCGTAGCGGATATTCCCGCCGAAGGAGACTTTCGGACGCGCTGGATGGCAACCGTGAAAGCCCTGAACCGTTACAAGGGCAAAAAGTACAACCTGGGCGCTTTGCTCCGCGACTGCAAGTCCGACTCCATAGTAGTCCAGGATGACACCATGGTCCTGAGTTTCAGCCATCGCACCAACATGGAGCGGATGCAGGAGGAGATGGAAGACCCCAACGGTCGCCGTATGGTCGCTGAGGCGGTGGAGAAATTCTTCGGCACGCCCTATACTTTTCAGTTAGTTCTCATGGAAGAAACTGGCGACAGCGGCTCCACCCGCTCCGCCCAGCAAAGTCCACTGGTGCGCGCCGCTTTGGGCATGGGCGCCAGGATTATACAGGAGCAGTCAGAATGAACAAAAACATGATTCGCCAGGCCCAAAAATTACAGGCCCAGTTGCAAAAGGTGCAAGAGGAGCTAGAAACCCTCACCGTTATTGGTACTGCCGGCGGTGGTGTGGTCAAAGTGGTAATGACCGGCAAGCAGAGCGTTGAATCGGTAACCATTGACCCCGAAGCCGCCGAAGATGTGGAACTGCTCCAGGACCTGGTCGCCGCCGCGGTCAACGACGCCTTCAACAAGACCCAGGAATTGGCCTCCCAGAAAATGAGCTCAGTCACCGGCGGCATGAACATTCCCGGTCTGGGATTTTAGATTCGGTGGTCTCTCACGAGATTGCCATGCAACGAGCGTCCGTATGACCACCGAGCACCTGCCCTCGGCGGCGCCGTCGCTGGCCCGGTTGATACAGGAATTGAACAAACTGCCGGGCGTCGGCCCCAAGAGCGCCCAGCGGTTGGCTTACTACATCATACGTCTGCCCAATGAAGAGGCCTTCGACCTGGCTGAGGCCATCAGCGCGGTCAAGCACAACATTGTATTTTGCCAGGAGTGCCAGAACCTGACCGACGCTGATCCCTGCACCATCTGCGCCAACCCGCAGCGAACCCGCGAGCAGATTTGTGTCGTCGAAGACCCTCTAGACGTGCTGGCCCTGGAACGCACCCACTGCTATCACGGACTGTACCATGTGCTGCACGGGGTGATCTCTCCGTTGAACGGCATCGGCCCGGAACAGCTCAAACTGAAGGAGCTTTTCCCCCGTCTGGCCAACACCGACGTTAAGGAACTGATCATCGCCACCAACCCTACATTGGAGGGCGAGGCCACCGCCATGTACATCTCCCGCCATCTGCAAGGGGCCAACATCAAAGTAACCCACCTGGCCCGGGGACTGCCCGTGGGCGGGTCTCTGGAATACTCCGACGAACTGACGCTGAGCCGCGCGTTTCAGGGCCGCCAGGAAGCGTAGGTTAGGAAGTATAAGTATGCCTCCCCCAAAAACTTACCGCGCCGAGGGCCTGGTGTTGAAGAACATCCCCTTTGGCGAAGCCGACCTGCTGGTGACCCTGTACTCCAGAGAATTTGGCAAGCTGAAAGCAGTCGCCAAGGGCGCGCGACGTTCCAACAGCAAGATCGTCGGCCATTTTGAGCCGCTGACGGTCGCCAAACTCTCAATGGCCAGAGGCCGCACCCTGGACATCGTCAACCAGGTAGAAGTCACCGAGAATTTTTCTTCGCTGAAAAGCGATTTGACCACCCTGGCTCGGGGGTTGTACGTTGCCGAACTGGTGGATGGCTTCGGCTCGGAGGCCAGTTCTAATCAACAACTGTACGACTTGGCCATCGAAACCTTGGGAGCAATCCAACAGCATCCCTCCTGGGAATTGGTTCTGCGACGCTTTGAGTTGCATCTAATGCGTGCTTCCGGCTTCATGCCTGAGCTATTCCACTGTGTTGATTGCCGGAAACCATTGGAGCCAGAACAGCATCGGTTCAGCCCAGATGCCGGGGGCACGCTTTGCTTGGACTGCGCTCCTTATGGCGTTCAAATTCGATCACTTTCGCTGCGAGCATTGAAAGTACTGCGACTGCTGCACCGCAGTAGAATCGCTGATCTGCCCCAACTACAGGCCCACGAGTCTCTTGAACAAGAGGTCAAATCCCTGCTTAGCACCGCCATCAGCTACTGGATGGATAAAGAAATTCGCACCAACTCGTTCCTCAATCACCTTGAGCGCTTACCAAAGGCTGAAGTATCCTCATAACCAGTCTCAAGCACGGCATTTCTTAAGACTAATACCCAAACAGAATCCAAGCTTTACCTGTGTCTTTTCTCGTTCAATGCCGGGCCGAGTTGGAAAGTTCATATACTGAATTCTCCGTCGGCTAACCGGCGGAACATATCTCTGAGAAATTAGAGGACGATTAGTGTTTAGCAAAATTTTAATAGCGAACCGCGGCGAGATCGCCTGCCGAATTATAAAAACCTGCCAGAAACTCAACATCAAAACCGTAGCCGTCTATTCGGAAGCAGACCACAAAGGGCGCCACGTTAAAATGGCCGACGAGGCCTACTTGCTGGGCGCGGCTTCACCCCGGGAAAGCTACCTGAACATCGACAGAATACTGGAAGCTGCCAAGACCAGCGGCGCGGAAGCAATCCACCCCGGCTACGGGTTCCTCTCGGAAAATCCGGTCTTCGCCGCTCGTTGCGAAGAGGCGGGCGTCAAGTTTATCGGACCCAACCCGGATATCATGGCCAAAATGGGCGACAAACTCCGCGCCCGTAAACTGGCCCGCAAAGCCGGACTGCCCGTCCTGCCCGGCACCGACGACGCCGTCGAGGACACCCACGCGGTAGACCGAGCCTGGGAATTAGGATTCCCGCTAATGGTCAAGGCCTCCGAGGGTGGCGGCGGCATCGGCATCCATATCATTGAGAGCATGGACCAACTATTACCGCTGGTAGAGCGCACCCGTAAAGTGTCGGCCAACGCCTTTGGCAGTACCCGGCTCTTCTTTGAACGTTACCTCCAGGGAGCGTCCCATATCGAAGTGCAGCTAATCGGCGACGAACAGGGCAATCTGGTGCATCTCTACGAGCGAGACTGCTCAATGCAGCGTCGCAACCAGAAACTCATCGAGGAAACTCCTGCCGTCAAGCTGAACCCTCAACTGCGTCAAAAACTTTGCAACTTGGCCCTGAAACTGGCCCGGCACATTGGCTACACCAACGCCGGGACCGTAGAATTTCTGGTATCGTCGCAGGGGCAAATCTACTTCCTGGAAATGAACACCCGCCTTCAAGTCGAACACGGTGTCACCGAGATGATAACCGGTCTCGATTTGGTGGAACTTCAGATCAGAGTAGCCTGCGGAGAATCCCTTCCCATCACCCAGGATGAAGTCAAAGTGACCGGTCACGCCATCCAGGCCCGGGTCTATCCTGAAGACCCCGACACTTTCATGCCCGACATCGGCACCATCACCGGCCTGCACCTGCCCACCTGCCGCAACGTGCGGGTGGACACCGCTCTTTGCAAAGGCTATGAAGTTACGCTACACTACGAGCCGCTGCTAGCCAAGGTGATGGCGTGGGGCAAGACCAGGGACGAAGCAATCAAGCGTCTGCACAAGGCCCTGCTGGCTTTTCGGTTGGACGGAGTCAAATCGAACATTCCGCTCCTACGAGACATTCTCACCGACAAAGGATTTGGGGAGGCCACCCACCACACCGGCTCATTACCCGCGCTGGTTGCAGCGCGGACGCAGCGTCAGCATTACCCGGGGGTCAACATCCGCATGAACGGCAATGGTCACGAAAAGGCAAACCGGGAGACAGCGGCGGCCATCGGCGCAGCTCTAGCGTTGGCAATGCAGGGGTCTCAGGCTCAAAGCTCCACAACCCCGGAAACCGCCCCCTGGCGGGTCATTGCCCGTAGGGAACAAACCCTCTCCCGCACGCTGGGGAGCCGAGGTTGGCGTTAACCACGCTACGGGTTAAAGTCGGCGAACATTGGTATACCGTAGATGTAGGAGACCTCACTCAATCCCCAGTGGAGGTCACCGTCGATGGTGAGACCTTCCTGGTCGAGATTGAGGCCCTAGCCCAACCAATCAGACGCCCACCCCGACCGGGTCGCTCTGGAAATGATACACCGCAAGCCGCCAGCGCCACACCAACCGCCGCCGCTTTAGACAAAATACTCCGCTCACCCATGCCCGGCCGGGTAATGTCAATTCTGGTGCGCCCCGGCGACCGTGTCTCCGCTGGCGACGAGGTCTGCGTAGTGGAAGCCATGAAAATGGAGCAGAGCATCCGCTCGCCAAGAGACGGTGTGGTCAAAGCGGTTCACGTCCAGCCGCTGGACTCGGTCAGCGCCAACGATCCGCTGGTTGAGTTGGAGTAATCTCCACCCACTTTCGTTTAATACCCATGCAGTTACCACTCCGTCATTTTCTTACTATTTTCCGTTAATCCTGACATCCCACCCAAACGCGAAACTCCGCTGAGTGGTAAAATTAGAGCCAACACGCTAGGCCATTGTCTATCCCCAGATTTAGCCAAGGATGCAGCTTTATGCCCCAGGAATTCATCCACATCAAGGGCGCCCGCGAGCACAACCTCAAGAACGTTGAGGTCAGCATCCCGCGCGAAAAATTGGTGGTAATCACCGGCGTTTCCGGCTCGGGCAAAAGCTCGCTGGCCTTTGACACCATCTACGCGGAAGGGCAACGACGTTATGTTGAGTCGCTGTCTGCCTATGCGCGCCAGTTCTTGGGTCGCATGGACAAGCCCGATGTGGACTACATTGAAGGACTGTCCCCGGCCATTTCCATCGACCAGAAAGGCGTGTCCCACAACCCTCGCTCCACGGTGGGCACCGTTACCGAAATTTACGACTACCTGCGGCTGCTGTTCGCCCGGGTGGGTCACCCTCATTGTCCCAAGTGCGGTCGTCCGGTGGAACGCCAGACGATACAGCAAATCGTCGATGCCATCACGTCCCTGCCAGAGGACAGCCGCATTACGCTGCTGGCCCCCAAAGTCCGTCGCAAAAAGGGCGAGCACAAGGATGTGTTCGAGGCGGCGCGCAAGGCTGGGTTTGTCCGCATCCGGGTCAATGGAGAAATCCACCAGTTGGATGAAATCGACAATCTGGCCCTGAACAAGCAGAAATGGCACTACATTGAACTGGTCATCGACCGGCTAATAATCCGCGAAGAAACCGAGCACAGCCGCGTGGCCGAGTCGGTGGAGACCGCGCTGCGGGAGGGCGATGGCGTGGTGCAGGTGGTGAAACAAGCAAAAGAGGCCGGTGACAAAGAAGAAGAGCTAGTCTTTTCCGAGCAATTCGCCTGCGTCCGTTGCGGAATCAGCCTGCCGGAAATAGAACCGCGCACCTTCAGCTTCAACAGCCCCCACGGGGCCTGCCCGGCCTGCACCGGCCTGGGCTACAAGTTGGAAGTTGACCCCGAGTTGGTTATACCCAATAAAGAGTTGTCTTTGGCCGAGGGAGCGGTGGCGCCCTGGATGCGCTCCGGGGCCTCCAGCGGTTGGTACCTCAGCATGATGGAGTCGGTAGCCAAAGCCAGCGGCTTTTCATCCAAAACTCCCGTTAAGGACCTGGATGACGAACAAATCAACCTGATTCTGAACGGCAACGATAACCAAAGTGTAACCATTCGCCACCGCACCCGGCGCGGCCAAAACTATAGTTGGGACACAAACTTTGAGGGCGTAATCCCCAATCTCCAGCGTCGCTACAAAAACACCGACTCCGACTACACCCGTCATGAAATTGAACGGTATATGTCGGCCCGGCCCTGCCAGTCGTGCGGGGGCAAGCGTCTCCGGCCCGAAGCCCTGGGCGTCAAGGTCTGCGGTCAAAACATCATTGAAGTTACATCATTAAACATCGGACAGGGGTTGGAATGGGTGCAGCGTATCGACCCGGACGTGCCCTGGAAAGGTCGTCGGGAGACTCTAACCGCCCGGGACAAGACCATTGCCAACCAGATATTCAAAGAGATTGAGGGTCGGCTGCGCTTCCTGGAAGGCATCGGCCTGGACTACGTCACCATGGATCGCACCGCCCGCACCCTTTCCGGCGGCGAGGCCCAGCGGGTGCGTCTGGCCACCCAGATCGGCTCCGGATTGACCGGGGTGCTTTACGTCTGTGACGAGCCGACCGTGGGGCTGCACCCCCACGATGACTATCGCCTCATTGGCACCTTGAGCAGACTGCGGGACATGGGCAATACAGTGATAGTCGTAGAGCATGACGAGGCCATGATGCGGGCCGCCGACTACATAGTGGACATGGGCCCAGGAGCAGGCGAACATGGCGGTCAGGTGGTGGCCACCGGCACCATTGACCAGATAATGGGCAATTCGGCATCGCTAACCGGACAGTATCTCAGCGGCCAAAAGCAAATACCCTTGCCCACGGTCAGGCGCAGCGGCAACGGCAGCGCTATCACCGTAACCGGCGCCAGAGAAAATAACCTGAAGGGCCTTGACGTTTCCATACCGCTGGGCCTGTTGATCTGTGTCACCGGCGTTTCCGGTTCCGGCAAGAGCACCCTGGTATACGACGTCCTCTATAAGAAGCTGGCCCAGGTACTCAACAACTCCCGGGAGCGCCCCGGCGATCACGACAGCGTGTCCGGCATTGAAAACATCGACAAAGTGGTCAACATCGACCAGTCACCCATCGGACGCACTCCCCGCAGCAACCCCGCCACCTACACCGGAGCGTTCACGCCCATTCGGGAACTCTTCGCCAGCCTGCCCGAGGCCCGGGTTCGCGGTTACAAGCCGGGCCGGTTCTCCTTCAATGTTAAAGGCGGCCGGTGCGAAGCCTGCCAGGGTGAGGGCTACATTCAAATCGAGATGCAATTCCTGCCCGATGTTACCGTCCCCTGCGAAATCTGTCTCGGTCGCCGCTATAACCGGGAAGCGATTGAAGTGACCCTGCACGGCAAAAGCATAGCCGATGTGCTGGAGATGACTGCCGAGCAAGCTCTGGAGTTTTTCTGGAATTTCCCCCGCATCCGGCCCAAGCTGGAGACTTTGCGGGACGTGGGCCTGGGCTACATCCGGTTGGGCCAGCCCGCCACGACACTCTCCGGCGGCGAAGCCCAGCGGGTCAAGCTGTCTACTGAGCTATCCCGCCGGGCCACTGGCAAAACTCTGTACCTGCTGGATGAGCCGACCACCGGCCTGTCCTTTGAAGACTGCGCGGCCCTGCTCCGCGTTTTGCACCGCCTGGTGGACAACGGTAACACTGTGCTGCTGATTGAGCACAATCTGGACCTGATCAAAAACGCCGATTGGATCATTGACCTGGGGCCTGGCGCCGGCGACCGAGGCGGGGAGATCATTGCCTGCGGCACCCCCGAGGAGCTAGCCCACGTGAGTGAATCCCACACCGGGTACTACGTCGAAAAAATATTGTCCGGCAGCCGCCAACCACTGGCCGACGCAATGGCCGCCGCTGGCAATTAACCATTCCGTCGGTATCACTTTTCGGCCAGATTGGGTAGATTCAGTCGGATTTCTGCTTAACCTGAACCATTCCCTTTGAGCTTCCGCTGATCCGCGCCAATATCGCGACAGACCGCATTTTTCTGATTTCTTGTTCTCTTCGGCGGTTTGATACAATGATGTCTGTCCCTGATAATTAGTTTGGAGAGTAATTATGTCGCTCCATTTTGATGGCGAAATAAAGATCACCAAAATCAACATGGGCCCCTACAATAACAACGGCTATATTGTTGTTTGCCCAGAAACCAATGAGGGAATAATCATCGACACTCCCGCGGAACCAGAAAAATTGCTCAGCGAAATAGGCAACGTGAAAATCAAGGCCATCCTGATCACCCACGGCCATCAGGACCACCTCGTGGGCTTTGCTGAGATCCGGAGCAAGGTGGGATCAGTCGTTGGCGCCGGGGTTGATGACATCGAACTTCTGCCGACTCCACCGGAGCTCGGCCTGAGCGACGGAGCCGTCATACAGTTCGGCAAGCGCCGCATCCAGGCGCTTTCGACGCCGGGTCACACCCCTGGCTCAACCTGTTTCCTGGTGGGTAACCACCTCTTTTCCGGCGACACACTCTTTCCCGGCGGGCCTGGCAAGTCACGCACCCCGGAAGCCTTCCGTCAGGAAATCGACAGTATTACCAAAAAGCTGTTGGTGTTGCCCGATGAAACAGCGGTCTATCCCGGACATGGGGATGACACTACCATCGGTGAAGCGCGAGAACAGTACCAGGCATTCGCATCACGGCAGCACCCTGACGACCTGCACGGGGATGTATCTTGGCTAGAAAGTTAATGCCTTTCGGTTGATTCTGGTCCGAGGCATCCAAGCCTGGGAAAGAGCCCCAGTGTCTTTGAGGGATCCGATTGGTTATCCCCTCTATGTATAAATTCGATTCTCGATAGTCTGGTTTTGAGGTTCTATGTTCCAACGCACCGTCCTGGATAACCAACTCCGCATTCTTACCGATACAATGCCCCACACACCTTCAGTTTCCATGATGATTTGCGTTGGCGCGGGATCCCGATACGAGCCCAAAGATTTGGCGGGACTATCCCATTTCCTGGAGCACCTGCCCTTCAAGGGCACCAAAAGCTGGCCGACCGCGAGAGCAGTGAGTGAAGCCATTGAAGGTGTTGGCGGCCTGATGAACGCCAGCACTGACCGGGAAATGACCATTTTCTGGGTCAAGGTGGCCCGTCTGCACTACCGCCAAGCCTTCTCAGTGCTGTTGGACCTGCTGCTCAACCCCCTCTTGGACCCGGCGGAGATGGAAAAGGAGCGGGAGGTCATTCAAGAAGAACTGCGCATGACCAATGACTACCCAACTCAGTTAGTAGACCTACTGATCGACGACACCCTATGGCCCGACCAGGCCATGGGCCGTGACGTTGGCGGCACTCCGGATACGGTAAACCAAATAACGGTAGATGACGTTCGTAAGTATATGGAGCGACAGTACAACCCGGCCAACACCGTGGTGGCGGTTGCCGGAAACATCACTGAGGAAGAAGTCATTGAACTGGTGGGCAACGCTACCCGAGATTGGAAACCCCAGGAAGCATTGGCCTGGGAGCCGGTAACCGTTGGGCTGAACGAGCCGTTGGTGCGCATAGATAACCGCCGCACTGACCAGTCGCACGTCTGTCTAGGACTGCCCGGGCTGTCCCTATCTGACCCAGACCGTTACTCCTTTTCCCTACTCAACGGACTTTTGGGCGACGGCATGAGCAGCCGGTTGTTCTTGAACCTGCGGGAACGCCAGGGTCTGGCCTACGACGTATCCAGCTCGATCAACAATTTCCGCGACTGCGGCTCGCTGGTGGTCTACTGCGGGGTGGAGCCCAAGAAAACCCGTGAAGCAGTGCAGTCCATTGTCAGCGAACTGCACGGCATGCACCAGGAAGTCCCTTACCCGGAGTTGAACAAGGCCAAAGAGTATGCCAAAGGGCGCTTGTTGCTGCGTATGGAAGATAGCCGTTCAGTGGCAGCCTGGTTGGGCACTCAGGAACTACTGCTGGGCGAAATCGACACTGTTGATGAAGTAATCCAGCAGATTGACGAAATTACCACCGCTGACGTCGCCCGGGTCGCGCAACGAGTGCTGGAGGAAGACAAGATGAGGCTGGCGATTGTTGGCCCTCATCGTAGCGATAAGTTGCTGCGCAAGCTACTGCGATTTTAATGTCTCTGGCGGGCAGAATACCGCCGCCTGAACTATATTACCCAGAAATTGAATAACCCCTCAAATGTTAAGAGGGGTTATTCACGTCTGTCACCGTTCATTTCATAGTACTAGAACCGATTAATAGGTCCGAATTGCTACGGGGCATTAATATCGAACTCAGCCTCTACCGGGTTGGATAAAATACCGATGCCCGGTATCTCCACCTCCACCACATCTCCCGGCCTGATCGCGGTAGTGGTGCCGGTAGCTCCGGAGAACACCATGTCTCCAGGACGCAAAGTCACGTGCTGGCTAATGTAGCTGACAATCTCGGGGAAGGTGAACAGCATGTCGCTGGTATTGCAATTCTGGACTTGCTTGCCGTTAATCCGCACCATCAAGTCCAGGTTCTGCGCGTCAATGTCGGTTTCGATCCAAGGCCCTACCGGCGCGAAAGTATCAGAACCTTTGGCGCGCCAGAAAGTCCAGTCGTCGCCCTGCCAGGTGCGCTCGCTGACGTCGTTGCCGCAGGTGTAGCCTAAGATGAAGCGAGGAGCTTGGGCGGGACTGATCCGGCGGCAGTCTTTGCCAATAACCGCCACCGCTTCCCCCTCGTAGTGCACCTCACCCGTGGAGTCTTTGGGAATAATAATGGGGTCGTTGTTTCCGGTAAGGGAATTACGACCCTTGCGCCAGGGGTTTGGGTGTTGGGGAATTGGAGGAGTTTCCACTCCCAAGACGGTTCCAGCGTACTCCAGATGGTCAGCGAAGTTAAGCCCCGGACACCACAACTCCATCGGTTCGCTGGGAGGCATTAACCGGACTTCACTCAGGGGATATCTGGCATCGGTCATGCGGAACTTGGTGTAGATGCTGCCCCGTATTTCGATAACCTCGTCCCCCTTGACCACTCCATAGGCCACCCTTATACCGGTCCGAAAGCGAGCTATCTTCATCCACATCCCCTATGATCCGAACCAATGCTGCAACTACTAGCCGCGATTGTAACCCGTCCTCAAAATCGTCGCAAGGCTTGATTTTGTGAGCGAGTTGTGATTATCCTGTGAGACCAGTAAGCATTCTCAGGATCCATTGATTTTTAGAAAAATGCTGCCAAAACCTGATGGCTGATAGTATCATCCGGGTTATGTAAATGAAAAGACCCAAATATAGCCTTAATAGTTCTAAATGGGGTCAATTTGAAATTAGGATTCTTCGTAACTAACCAATACCTACCTGGTGAATCCATGCCCCGCAAGATACAGGAGAGCGTAGAGCAGGTGCAGGCGGCCCGCGAAGCCGGATTCGATTTGATCTGCACCGGCCAGCACTACCTGGCTGCTCCTTATCAGATGAGCAGCAGCTTGCCCCTGCTAGCGCGGCTGGCCGCCGAAGCCGGGGACATGTCCGTGGCCGCCACCGTGATTCTCGTGCCGCTGCACAATCCGGTTGAATTGGCTGAGAGTATCGCCACTATGGACGCTATCTGTGACGGTAGGTTCATTTTCGGGGTGGGACTGGGCTACCGCGAAGAAGAGTATACCGCTTTTGGCATTCAGCGCGGCGAGAGGGTTGGCCGTCTTCGGGAAGCCCTGGATGTGATGAAGCTGCTCTGGACGCAGGATGAGGTGGAGTTCCAGGGCAGATATTATCAGGTTCCCAAATGTTCTCCCGCCACTCGTCCGGTACAGCTGCCCCATCCGCCCATCTGGGTGGCCGCCAACAACGATGCTGCCATTCGACGGGCGGCCCGTTGGGGGTACCCTTGGATAATTAACCCCCATGCGACTGTACCGATGGTTGCCGACCAATGGGCCAAGTACAAAGAGACCCTGGCACAGTCGGGGAATCAGTTGCCCGACACCTTGCCCATGATGCGGGAACTCTACATCGCAGAGGACCGGGAGACGGCCTACGTGGAAAGCGAGCCCTATCTGGCGCCCAAGTACCAGGCCTACGCTGCCTGGGGTCAGGACAAGGCTTTGCCCGGCGAAGAGAGCTTCAGCATTCCCTATCAAGAATTGGCCAAAGACCGGTTCCTGCTGGGTTCACCGGAGGAGGTCGTGCAGGAGATACGGCGATACGAAAAAGAACTGGACGCCAACTGCCTGATCTTCCGGATGCAATGGCCTGGAATGGCGCAAGCCCAAGTGTTGCGTCAGATCGAGCTTCTGGGCAAAGCGGTGATACCCCGCATCAAGGGCGTTTGAACGGCCAGCGCAGCTAGCGTGCTGGAGCCAGACTCCCATCCTGTCCATACACAATGTGGCCATCGGACATGACCGTTCCGTCTTCACACTCGCATTCCACCTGACCGCCTTGGAACTGCTGCAAATACAAGCTGGCATACAGTCCCCCTTTAGCCAGCAACTGGGGATGGGTGCCTTGCTCGACAATCCGGCCTTGATCCACCACAAAAATTACATCGGCGGCCAATATGGTGGACAAGCGGTGGGCGATGGCAACAGTAGTGCGTCCCTTCATTAGAGGCTCCAGTGCCGCCTGAACCAGTCGTTCGCTGCCGGTGTCCAACGCCGAGGTTGCTTCATCCAGAATCAATATTCGAGGCTGGTGCAGAATCACCCGGGCTAAGGAAAGCCGCTGACGCTCACCGCCGGACATGCGGTATCCGCGTTCTCCGACCACTGTGTCGTAGCCTTCAGAAAACCCCAGAATTCGATCATGGATATTCGCGGCTTTCGCCGCCGCTACCATCTCTTCCTCGGTGGCATCGGGTCTTCCATAGCGCAGATTGTCCCGGATGGTGGCGTGGAAAAGGTAGCTTTCTTGAGACACGTAGCCAATAATGTTGGCCAGTGACCGCTGTTTCACCTTGCGAACATCGTAGCCGTCAATGATCACTGTTCCCTCGGTGGCATCGTACAAACGGGGAATCAGGTAGGAAATAGTAGTCTTGCCCGCCCCACTGGGGCCGACAAATGCCGCCAGTTGACCCGGCTGGATGTCGAAACTGACTCCATCCAATGCCCAGCGTGATTCTTCCCCGACTTGAGCGACCTTCCCTTCAGCCCCTACTTCGGTCGCGCCATAGTTAATCCTGACCGAATCAAACCTGACCGAACCAGCGATTTGCTCCGGTTGCAGATCAAGGGCATCAGGAGCGTCAACTATGTCAGGCTTGATATCCAGATAGCCAAAAATCCGCTCAAAGAGGGCCAGAGACGATTGCAATTCTACAGATACCCGGAGCAGAGTGCCAACCGGGAAATACAAACGCGACTGGAGGGTGGTGAAGGCGACAATGGTACCGGCGGAGATTCCGCCGCCCCGGAACCCGCCTAGCAAGTATCCGGCCAGAACGTAGATAATCACCGGAGATATCGAGAAGAAGGTCTGCATGATGGCCCAGACCGATTGTCCAGTCATCTGCCGCCGGATTACCAGGTCCGACAGTTTCTGATTCTCCTGCTCGAACCGCTCCACTTCCTGGTCCTGCCTCCCAAAAAGTCGGGTCAGCATAATGCCGGAGATGGACAGGGTCTCCTGAGTGATCGCGGTCATCTCCGCAGTGGACTGCTGTACCAGAGCCGACACCGCTCGTCGTTTCCGCCCCACTTTTTTGGTGATAAAGGCAAATAGAGGCACCACGCCAACGGCCACTAGAGTTAGCTCCCAGGAAAGCACCGCCATCGCCACCACCGTGCTGATGAAAATCACCACGTTGGCGATAACATCGGTGACCGTGCTGGTTACGACGTTCTGCACGCCGCCGACGTCGTTGGACACTCTGGACTGTATCTCTCCGGTGCGAGTGCCGGTGAAGAAACTCAGCGACAGGCCCTGCAAGTGTCGAAATAACCGGTCACGCAGGTCGCGCATCACGCGCTGTCCGACAGTATTAGTCAGATAAGTCTGGGCGATTCCGATACCACTGGTCACTACCGTGACCGCCACCATCACTCCCGCCACGATCCACAGCAGGTTCAGGTTAGGGGGCATTGAGACCGGCAACCCCGCCGCGTCTAGGCCCATTGGGAAGAGCGCCGAGTCGAAGACAACCCGGATCAGGAGCGGGTTAACCACCCCCAGACCCGCCGAAACCAAAATCAGCAGTCCAACAACAATAACCTGAGACTTATAAGGCCCGAACGCTGCAGCAATGCGACGGATCAGGCCCCGCTGGGCAATTGCTCCAGTCGTGATATTGGCTTGGTCAATATCCATATCCCCCATTATACCAACCCCCAGGCATTTGTTCAGTTATAAGCCAGTGTCGGGTTTAATCTGCCCTGATACCTCTCCAAATTGGTCTGAGGTAAATCAGCGTGTTAAACTAATGCCCGTCTGACTTGACGTTGCTTAACGATTTTTCATGCTGCGAGTAGTGCGCTTCCTTTTCATGCTGCGAGTAGTGCGCTTCCTAGGTCAAACAACATTTGCTTAATTTAGGAGATTTTTCGCATGGTACCACCGGGAGATATTTTAGGGCTGATTCCAACCTGGGTGGGAGTTTATCTGGCGCTGGTATTGGCCATGTCATTCTCAGCGTACACCATCTACCAGCGGGTATTCCGGTTGATTCTTCAGGGCAAGTCAGTGGCGCGATTTGATCGGCCCTGGGAACGCTTGATTGGAGCGACTGCCATCGTTTTGGGCCAGCGCAAGGTCTTGCAGCGCGTCGGCTCAACCGACGCTCGCAGTCGCAAGATTGACCTGGCCGGATTGGGCCACGCCTCCATATTCTGGGGATTCTTGTCCTTCACGCTTAGCTATGGGATATTCATCTTCGGGAATTCCATCTGGCATCCGCTGGCCGAGACTGTCCTGACCACCACCGGAGTCAAAGTCTTTAGCATTTACCTGGACATCTTCGCGGTGGTCATTCTGGCCGCTCTGATATGGGGTCTGACCCGGCGCTGGCTGGCCAGGCCCTACCGGCTCAGCTTCGACTTGACCCGTAATCTGGATGCAGTGATTGTAGTGGCCCTGACCGCCGCCTTGATGGTGGTAACTCTGTTGGTCCATGCCCTCTACGTCGCCGCAGGAGGCACCGGGCCGGAAGCCAGCGTCATCATTGGCGGGGCCATCGGCAACTGGTTCAGCAGCCTGGGCCTCAGCGTCGGAGCCGCCAACAGCCTACAGATTATCTTCTGGTGGGTACACCTGGGCGTAATCCTGGGCTTCGCCGTCTACATTCCTTACTCCAAGCACATCCACATGGTGGCCGCTCCCTTGAACGCCTACTTCCGGTCGCTGGAACCGAGGGGCACGCTTGCCAGCATAGACCTGGAAAACACCGAGCGGTTCGGGGCTGGTCGAGTGCAGGACTTCACCTGGAAGCAGTTGATGGACGGTTACGCCTGCGCCGTCTGCGGACGATGCACCGACGCCTGCCCGGCCAACATCACCGGCAAAATCCTCTCGCCAATGCACATCGTCGAGAACCTGAAAGAGCACATGATCAAGATTGGGCATCAGGGCGAGCGAAACCCGGAGCATGTCGAGCCCGAAACCATCATCGACCACGCCATCCCGGAGCAAGCCATCTGGGACTGCGTGTCCTGCGGCGCCTGCATGGAGGAATGCCCGGTGGTGGTGGAGCACGTGCCGACCATCATCGACCTGCGGCGCAACCTGGTGCTGGAAGAGTCGAAAATACCGGAGACCGGTATGAACGCCCTGCTCAGCATGGAGCAGCGTGGCCACCCCTGGCGCGGCACCCAGTTCTCCCGCACCGACTGGGCCGAAGGGTTGAACATCCCAACCATGGCCGAGAAACCCGACGCTGAAGTCCTATTTTGGGTGGGTTGCACCGCCGCCCTGGAACAACGCAGTCAGGGCATCGCCCGCTCCATGGCCAAGGTGCTCAAGGCCGCCAAGGTGGACTTCGCCATTCTGGGCGAAGAGGAGACCTGCACCGGCGACCCGGCGCGGCGCATGGGCAACGAATATCTGTACCAGGTTCTGGCCCAGCAGAATATTGAGACGTTGAACGGCTATAACGTAAAGAAGGTGGTGACCATCTGCCCTCATTGCTTCAACACCATGCGCAATGAGTACCCTCAATTTGGCGGCAATTATGAAGTGCTGCACTACAGCCAGTTTGTCGATGAACTGATTCAGCAGGGGCGCGTCAAGCCGGTCAAGATGATGAACACCACGGTGGCCTACCACGACTCCTGCTACCTGGGACGGCACAACGGCGTCTACGATGAGCCGCGCAATGTGGCCCGGGCCATCCCTGGGCTGAAGCTAGTGGAGATGGAGCCGCGCTGCCGACAGCGGGGTTTCTGCTGCGGGGCCGGTGGCGGCCACATGTGGATCGAGGAAAGTGGGGGCGAGCGGATCAACCACGTCCGCACCGACCACTTCCTGGAGACCGAAGCCGACACGGTGGCCGTCTCCTGTCCCTTCTGCCTGCAAATGATGACCGAGGGCATCCAGGCCAAGGGCAAGGACGGCGAGAAGCAGGCCAGAGACGTTCTGGAAATTCTGGCCGATAGTTTGGAAGATTAGACACAATCGCCTGACATTACAGCATTCTGATATGTTTGTTACTAGAGGCAACCCATGAGCACACAAAAACCCTTCTCCCTGCTGGTAGTTCCCGACGATGAACCGCCGGTGCTGTCCGGCACACCGTATGAAGATCGGGCGCGGGCACTGGCTGAAAATGCTGAATGGCACTTCGACCGTCCCGCTAACGAAGGCGATAGCATCGCCCGGATGAAGGACGCCGACGCCATAATCAACATCCGGTCGTCAGTGCAGTTCAGCCGCAAAGTTCTCGCCGCCTGCCCCAGGCTGAAACTGCTGTCGGTATGGGGAACCGGCGTTGACCACGTTGACCTGGTCGCCGCTCAGGAGTTGGGCATCACGGTATGCAACACGCCGGGCTACGGCGCGCCCTACGTGGCCGAGCATGCCCTGACTCTGGCCCTGTCCGTGTCCCGCCAAATAGTTCAGAACGACCGGCACATCCGGGAAGGCGGGTGGACGCGCGGTTTCATCAATGAGCTATACGGCAAGACCCTGGGCGTGGTTGGCACCGGAGCCATCGGCCAGCGGATGATTCAGTTAGGCCAGGGTATCGGCATGAACGTGATTGCCTGGACAGTAAATGCGACGCCAGAGCGGGCCGCCAGCTACGGCGTCGAGTTTGTGTCCCTGGAGCACCTATTCCGGCAATCGGACGTAGTATCGCTGCACGTTGCGCTTTCCACGGAGACCAACAAGCTAATCAAGGCCGAACATTTGGCCCTGATGAAACCCACCTCCATTCTGGTGAATACCGCCCGCGGCGCGGTGGTAGATGAGACGGCCCTGCTGGAAACCTTGCAGCAAAACCGCATCTCCGGAGCCGGGCTGGATGTGTTTGAAACCGAGCCGCTGCCTGCCGGGCACCCGTTCACCAGGCTGGACAATGTGGTGCTGTCGCCCCACGCAGGAGGCATGGCCTACAACGGTACCATGCGTGGGTTGGAGATGTCGGTGGAAAACCTGGAGGCCTTCGCCGCCGGTCACCCGACCAACTTGGTGGCTCAGGACAGCTAACCCCTGAAGAATGGACGGTTCAATCTGCCATCAAAACGTTCCATCATCGCCATTTCGGCCTTCCCGCTACTCGTCGTGGGGGTGTTGGCATTGATATTCCTGAGTCAACTCGAAAGGATGTTCATCTTCTTCCCGACTCGGGAAGTCTTCTATACTCCCAAGATGGTAGGAGTAGCCTATGAAGATGTCTATTTCAGGACGTACGCCGGTCAGCGCCTGCACGGTTGGTACGTTCCTGGCACCGGTGATACCGATGTGACCTGGCTCTGGTTTCACGGCAACGGCGGTAATATCGGACATCGCGTCGAAGAGATTGCGCAGATTCACCGGCGGTTGGGAGTCAACCTATTTATTTTCGACTATCGCGGTTACGGGAAGAGTCAAGGCGGACCCTCGGAGAAAGCCACTTACCGCGACGCCAGGGCAGCCCTAGAATATCTAAACAGCAGACCCGATTTCGCCCAAGAGCGGCTGGTCTACTTTGGGCGCTCCCTCGGCGCAGCGGTATCGGTTGAATTGGCAATAGAGCACCCGCCGATGGGGATGATTTTGGTCTCTCCCTTTGCTTCCCTCAGTGACATGGCTAAGATCGCCTACCCGCAGATACAATTTGCATCATGGTTAGCTGGTAAGCGTTATGACTCTCTAGCCAGAATCAACCAGGTGGTTGTACCCTCCATCATCATCCACGGCGAGCAAGACGAAATAGTGCCAGTGTCGCAAGGGCGCAAGTTGTACCAGGCAGCCAACCACCCTAAGCAATTTCTAGGTCTACCCGCCGCCGGCCACAACGATACCAACACCGCTGGCGGCGGCCTTTACTGGGATACGCTGGCCGAGTTCCTTAAGACCCTTTCCCAACCGAGCCAGTCGCCCGGGTAGCTTATACTCCAGAGATAATCTCGGTCGCCAAGCTCAATATCTCCAGGTCCGGCCGCGACTCCTCCACAAAAGAGACCACCTTGGCCATCATCTCATGGGCATGGCTGACTTCGTTGCTGGCACAACAGATGACCAGGCCCAGCCTTTGCCAAAGCTGCTCATCGGCATCTTCCGCCACCGCCACGTTGAACTGATTGCGTATGCGGGAAGTCAAAGAGCGTGACACCTGACGCCGGTCCTTCAGGCTTTGCGATTCCGGAAGGCGCAATTCCAATCGACATACTCCGATATGCACACTAACCTCACGGGAAACTATAGCGGGGCTTCTATTTCAAGCTGTTCGATACTTGTAAGTTAGCTCGGTCAAGAAGATTGTGAACGAATTCTCAAATCATACTTGACTGAGCAATATAAGCACTATAGATTATAGGACTGGGATGCCGAATTAATACTCGAATTATTACTTGGGAAAGCATGCAATCTATTTTCTTCAGACAATAGATTACCTCAACTCGTACACTCCGCTTTAACGATGTAGGTAAAGGAGGCATATTCGCCTATGGCGGATATATCGCCATCTCGATGGGATGATCAATCAGCAGTCCCGGAAGTAGTGGTCGGCCGGCTGCCCCAATACGTGCGCGTCCTAAAAGAGCTGTTGTCCGATGGGGTAGAAGTGGCCAACTCCCAGCAGTTGGGGCAGCAGCTTCAGGTGACCCCGGCCCAAATACGCAAAGACTTGAGCTACTTTGGCCGCTTCGGCAAGCAGGGGCGCGGCTACAGCGTCCGCCGCCTGTTGGATGAACTGCAGCAAATTCTGGGACTCAACGAGCAATGGAATGTGGTGGTGGTTGGTGTAGGGCGGCTGGGCAAAGCCATTCTCAGCTACCCCGGATTCACCCCCGATGGGTTCCACATTGTGGCAGCATTGGACAATAATCCCAGCCTGATTGGGCAGGAGGTAGAAGGGGTTAAAGTCAGAGCGGTGGAGGAACTGGACGCGGTGGTCAAAGCGCAGAATATTACGATTGCCGTGGTAGCAGTTCCGGTCAGGTTCACTCAACAAGTGATCGATAAGCTGGTGGAATGCGGTATACGGGCCATCCTCAACTATGCTCCGACTTCACCCCAGGTGCCAGAAAGTGTGAAAATTCGCAGCATTGACCCGGTGCTGTCCCTACAGTCGATGACCTACTATCTGACCAACGGGAGCGAGTAAGAACTTTTAAGCGGGTTTTATATTCCCGCCTAACGAGGTTGTTCCATGCGTTCTTGAGCGCCCGTCCGCCTCCGCCGTCGCGCCACTCCAACCCGAACCTGAGCACGCCGCAGCGAGTGCAACGCTTCCTCCAACTGAACATCAGACTCGCGGTTGCGAACCTGCTCTTGGGCACGCTCAACCGCTGCCTGCGCCCGCTGTTCGTCAATCTCGCCCGAGTTCTCGGCGGCATCAGCCAGGATAGTCACTTTGTTACCGAGCACTTCCATGAAGCCCCCGGTAACTACCAGGTAGCTCTCCACGCCGTCTTTCCGCACCATCAGTTCCCCGGGTTGGAGTACGGTCATCAGGGGAGCATGGTGAGGCAGAATACCCAGGTGACCCTCAATGCCTGGGGCCACGACTACATCAACCTCGTCCAAATAGACCTGGCGTTCCGCGGTGATGATTTCCAGTAACATTGGAGCCATCAGTAACCCCTAAGCCGCCGTCTGCATCTGCTCGGCCTTCTCAATGGCCTCGTCGATAGTGCCCACCATGTAGAATGCCTGCTCCGGCATATCGTCGTGCTTGCCGTCCAGAATCTCGGCGAAGCCCCGCACCGTCTCGCGCAGGGGCACGTACTTGCCGGGCTGGTTGGTGAAGGCTTCAGCCACAAAGAAAGGCTGGGTCAAGAAACGCTGAATCTTGCGGGCGCGGAACACCGAAGTACGGTCTTCCTCAGATAGTTCTTCTATGCCCAAAATGGCAATGATATCCTGCAGGTCGCGGTACCGCTGCAACACCTGCTGCACGCCGCGAGCCACCCGGTAGTGTTCATCGCCAACGACGCGCGGTTCCAGAATTCTGGCGAAGGATGCCAGCGGATCTACCGCCGGGTACAACCCCTGAGATGCCAGCGAACGCTCCAGAGAGACCACGGCGTCCAAGTGACCGAAGGTGGTCACAATGCCGGGGTCGGTGTAGTCGTCAGCCGGTACGTAGATCGCTTGAAACGACGTGATGGAGCCAGACTTGGTGGAGGTTATTCGCTCCTGCAAAGCTCCCATCTCGGTGCTCAGAGTCGGCTGGTAGCCCACCGCTGAGGGCATTCTACCCAGCAGCGCCGACACTTCCATACCAGCCAGGATATATCGATAGATGTTGTCGACGAACAACAGCACATCCTGGTGTTCCTCGTCACGGAAATACTCAGCCATCGTCAGGCCGGTAAGCCCAATCCGGGCGCGAACCCCAGGGGTTTCATTCATCTGACCGAACACCAACACGGTACTGGCCAGCACACCAGAGTCCATCATCTCGTGCCACAGGTCATTGCCTTCCCGGGAACGCTCTCCCACTCCAGCGAACACCGATACACCCTTATGCACTGCGCCAATGTTGCGGATCAGTTCTTGAATAATGACGGTCTTGCCCACACCCGCGCCACCGTAGGCCCCAACTTTGCCGCCCTTGGGGAAGGGAGTGATCAGGTCGAAGACCTTGATGCCCGTCTCCAGTAACTCGATGCTGGAATTCTGGTCTTCAAAGGCCGGCGGCGGCCGGTGGATCGGCCAGCGCTGAGCGGCTTCCACCGGGCCCAGGTTGTCCAAGGGCGTCCCGGTCACGTCGAACAACCGGCCCAGAGTCTCCTGACCCACCGGCACCGACACTTTGGCTCCGGTATCATTGACTTGGGTGCCCCGCGCCAAGCCCTCAGTCTGACCCAAAGCCAGGCAGCGTACCCAGTTGTTGCCAATATGCTGCTGGACTTCCAGCACCAAGTTTTTGCCGCTGTTGTCCAGTTGTAACGCATCAAACAAGTTGGGCAACTGGTCCGGGGGGAATTCCACGTCAACCACGGTGCCGATTACCTGAACAATTTTTCCCGCCATGTATTGCCCTCCACCGAGCGTGTAGCGACTTAGCCCTGCGCGGCTATCTGTCCGCCCACCAAGTCAAGAAGTTCGTTAGTTATGCCGTCCTGGCGCAGTTTATTCATCACCAGGGTCAGGTCTTCTGATAAAGAATTCGCGTTATCGGTCGCGCTCCGCATCGCCACCATGCGGGCCGATTGCTCGCTGGCGATAGCCTCAAGCATGACGTGATAAACCTGCATTTCAATGAACTGGGGCAGCAGGCTACCCATCACGGTCAGGGAATCTGGTTCGTAGATATAACCGGAGCGTTCCGTGCCGGTCAGGGTGGCCGGCTCGACCGGCAGCAATTTTTCCACCACTGCCTGTTGGGACATCGTCGAGAGGAATTTGGAGTAAGCCAGATAGACTTCGTCCACTTCCCCCTGCGCGTAGGATTCAATCACCAGGCGCGAAATGGGCGTGGTATCGGTCAAAGAGGGTCGGTCACCCAGATCGGTAAACACTGCCTGAACATCCTGACCAGAGCGAACCATGAAATCGCGGCCTTTGCGACCCACTACCACGGTGCGCACCGGAGCTTCCTGACCCAAAATGAACTGGGCCACCGCCCGGTTGATGGTGGAGTGCAAGCCACCGGCTAGCCCCCGATCAGGGGTTATCGCCAAAACGCCAATTCGCCGCACCGGCCTGACCTGAAGCAGTGGATGGGCCGAGGTATCATCGTCTCTGGGTTGGGCCGCGAGGTTGGCAATGATACCGCGAATTTTTTCCGAATAGGGCCGTCCCTCCAGCACCGCGTTCTGCGCGCGGCGCATCTTGGAAGCGGCCACCAGCGACATGGCGTTGGTGACTTTGCCAGTATTTTGGACGCTACGAATGCGTCGTCTAATGTCTCTTACGCTTGGCATATTTTAACGGTTGCCGATTTCAAGTCGTTCAATTATTAATAGCATCTATAACTGGCTGCTGAAGGTACCCTTGAACTCCGTGATGGCCTGGGTCAGCTTGGTGCCGGTTTCCTCGGTCACATCCTTGCTATCGGCCACCGCCTGTCCCACCTCAGGGTGGGTGCTGCCCATGTACCGAAGCAGTTGCTCTTCAAAAGCGGAGCAGCGTTCCATGGGAATATCATCCATCTGGCCGGAGTTCACGGCATAAAGGATTATCACTTCTTGTTCCAGGTTCAAAGGATGGTATTGCAGTTGCTTCAACACCTCGGTGGCCAACTGACCACGAGCCAACTGCGCCCTGGTTGCGGCGTCTAAATCCGCGGTGCCGAACTGGGCAAAGCTGGCCAGCTCCCGGTACTGGGCTAGATTCAAGCGCAACCTTCCCGCCACCTGGCGAATCGCCCTGGTCTGGGCCGCACCACCAACACGGGAAACGGAAAGACCCACGTTTACCGCTGGGCGAATGCCGGAGTTGAACAACTCCGGTTCCAGGTAAATCTGCCCGTCGGTGATTGAAATGACGTTGGTTGGAATGTAGGCCGACACGTCACCCGCTTGGGTCTCAATAATCGGCAATGCAGTAATTGAGCCGCCGCCGTGTTCATCGTCCATCTTGGCCGCCCGCTCCAGCAAGCGGCTGTGCAGGTAGAAAACGTCGCCGGGGTAGGCCTCACGACCAGCCGGACGGCGCAGGAGCAGCGACATCTGCCGATAAGCCCACGCGTGTTTGGTCAGATCATCATAGACGATCAGAACATCTTTGCCCTGGGCCATGAATTCCTCGGCCATCGCACAGCCAGCGTAGGGAGCGATGAATTGCAGAGGCGCTGAATCTGAAGACCCGGCGTTGACCACAATTGTGTGGGCCATCGCATCGTTCTCTTCCAGAATTCCAACCACCTGGGCAACTTTGCTTTGCTTCTGGCCGATGGCGACATAAATGCAAATCAGGTCGCCGCCCTTCTGGTTAATGATAGTGTCCAGAGCGATGGCCGACTTGCCGGTGGAGCGGTCGCCAATGATCAACTCCCGCTGACCCCGGCCAATAGGAATCATGGCGTCAATGGCTTTAATGCCGGTCTGAACCGGAGTGTCCACTGACTTCCTCACCACCACGTTGGGAGCCTCTTGCTCCACGGGACGAGTGTTAGTGGTGGCGATCGGCCCCTTGCCGTCCAATGGCCGCCCCAGCGGGTCGACCACCCGACCGATCAACGCATCACCCACTGGCACCACGATAATCTGTCCGGTGGAGCGCACCCGGTCGCCTTCTTTGACCGTAGTGGCATCGCCAAAGATGGCCGCTCCAACGATGTCTGATTCCAGGTTCATCGCCAGTCCAAGAACTTCATTGCCAAAGTCCAGCAGTTCGTTGGACCGAACACCCTGTAGTCCCTGAATCGTGGCGACACCATCACCAACGCTGACCACAGTGCCAACATCAACCAGCGTTAAGTCACCGCCAAAGTCTTCAATTTGGCGCTTAATCAGCGAAACTATTTCTTGACCCCTAATCGCCATAGAAGTCTCCTTTTACATCTTCACAGGCCCGTATTTACGAGCCTGAAACCACTACTTCCGAGCGGATTTGCTTGCGTAACTGCTCCAGACGGCTTCGAGTGCTCCCGTCCAGCAACTGGTCTCCAATCTGGACAATGAATCCGCCAAGGATTTCCTCATCCACTTGAGTGGAAACCACTACTTCCCTATTGATCAAGCTGGAAACGTACTCAGTTATTCGCGCCAGTTCCGGCGGTTCCAGCGGCACCGCGGAGGTGACTTCAACTCGCTGCCGCCCCAAGTGGACGTCCAGCAAGCGGGTGTATCCAAGCTGAATATCATGGATTGAATCAACCGCGCCCCTGGTGACCAGCAACGATATCAGGTTCATGACTGAAGGATTAATCTCCTTCAAAACCGCGTCTAGCGCCCCTAATTTTCGATCAATCGGCACTTCGGCATGAGACAGAAAAGCGCGAAACTCCTCGTCCTGCAGCACCTGGTCGGCGAACTCCAAATCTGTGGAGTAAGCCTCAATCTGGTTCTGCTCCACGGCTAGCTCAAATATCGCCTGGGCATAACGCTGTCCGGATACCCGCTTTGCCATTAACTAAGAACCCCGACGCAGGCTGTCACCGCTCTCTTCCAGTACCTGCGCGATCAATTCCTGATGCGCCTGCCGATCAACGGAACGCCGGATTACCCGCTCGGCCGCGGTGATAGCCAGATCGCCAAAGCTGACTCGTACTTCATCCAGCGCCGCATCCCGCTCCCGCTGAATATCAGTGCGCGCCCGCTCAACGAACGATTCGGCTTCCGATCTAGCACGAACCATCTCTTCTTCGCGGTAACGCTCCGCCACCTCGCGCGCCTGATCCAGCAAGCGTTGTCCTTCACGACGGGCCTCGTTAAGCTGCTCAGCGATGGCGGCCTGAGAATTAGCGGCCTCGTCTCTAGCCCGGTCAGCGGCGGCTAGGCTTTCGCTAATCCGCTCAGACCGCTGATCCATTGCCCGGAGCAACGGTTTGTAGGCGAAGAAGTAGAGAACTCCCAGCAATATGCTGAAGTTCACTACATATACTATCAGGGTGGGTATATTAAGCCCTAATTGTGTCACTTTTACCTCTTCAGTCCGCCAGCCTTGGCCAGTTTAGACCACGAACAGCAGGATGACCGACACGATCAGAGCGTAAATTCCCAACGCCTCAGCGAAGGCGATAGCCAGAATCATGTTAGTGGTGATTGAACCCGCCGCTTCCGGATTGCGCCCGATGGCGTTCATGGCACCAGCTCCCAGGATACCGATACCAATACCCGGGCCGATCACGCCCACCGCGATGGCCAAGCCCGCCGCCAAGAATTTTGCCGACTCTGCATCCAACGCTTGCAAAAGAACCATACCCATAAATGCCAGATCCATATGCGCCAAGCCTCCTCTGTTTTGCCTTAATTCGTATCTAGTTTAATGCTCTTCGTGGCTTACCGCCACCGATAGGAACACCAACGTTAGTCCAGCAAAGATCACGGATTGAATCAGACCAACCAGTAGCTCCAGTCCATAGACGAAGTTGGTAGCCACCAACGGAACCAGGAAAGTAATCATCACCACCAAGATTTCGCCAGCGGTCATGTTCCCAAAAAGCCTGAAAGTGAAGCTGACCATCCGAATTAGTTCGCTGATAAATTCCAGCAATCCTACGAAGACATCAATGAGTCCTTGAAAAGGCCCCTTCTTTATAATGCTGGCAAACGGGAAGAATTTGGCCAGGTAACCAAACCCGTGGGCTTTGAACCCCCACACTTCAACAAACACAAAGGATACCAGCGCCAGCGCCAGAGGCATGTTCAGGTCGGTTCCCGCAGGACGTAAGAGATGCACCTTGATCAGGTTATCGTCGGCACCGACGAAGCCAAGGAATTGGTAGACCGGCAACAGCCCCAGCCAGGCGTTGAACAATACGAAGAAGAAAATGGTGGCGACGATGGGAAATGCTTTGCGCGCCATATCATGACCCAGCACACCACTGGAGAAATTGATTATGGCTTCAAATATTGACTCGATTACGCTCTGGAAGCGACCTGGCACTAGGCTTTTCTTACCGGCCCCCAGGACAAAGAACAAGATAATTACGATGGTGGCAAACCAGGCTGACAGCATGGTGTTGGTAATGGCGAATTCGTTGATGCCCAGCGGGGTCGAATGGGCTTCTTCCTGGCCCTCAGCATCATCTGAAGCGGCTGCATCGCCGTGTTCATCGGTGGGTGCGACGGCGTGCGGATCCGCTTCGCTGGCACTTTCACCACTGGCGGGGGTCAATCCCAAGTGCAGTTCCCGAGATGAAGCCGGGAAGACGGGTTGGGGAGGCAGGTGGATTTCGGGCCGGGGAATCAAGGGTTCAGAACCCAGAATCGCAGAGCCAATTGCGCCCCTGACCAGCCCAACTATAAGAAGGGCAACCATAACGAGGCCGACGATTAATAGTAGTTTTTTGGTCAAAACGCCCGCCACTTAGTGGTTCCTCCTCTTTCGGTTCATCTCTTGACTCTTCGCCCCGTAGAGCACCGGCAGCACCATTTTGTATACGCCCCAGAAGGCCGCCACACTTCCCAAGACTACACCCACCAATGTAAACACGAATACGGTGCCGAGCAGCTTATCTAGTAACACCCCACCCACAACACCAATCACAATACAGGCGGCCACGTACCAGCCCAGGCCGGTCAATCGCAGGGCCACTGCCCACCAAGGGCTACCCCTCACGAAACCTCGTGAATACTATCACTAGCGTTTTCAAAAGTCAATTGGTGCACAATGCAACGAAACCCATTCACACTATTACGAAAAAACCCCAGCATTGTTGAAGCTGGGGCCGTAATCGTCAAAATACCGGAAATAATACTAGCTCATGCTCCTCCGGCTTGTTGTTTGCCGAAGTCCTCCAAATCCAGATTATTTATGAAATCGGTGAACGCTGACATGCGTCTCAGCTCTTCCTCATCAACCTTAGCTGAAACGGGCTTGCCCGGCCGCTCCGGGACGATTGGCTTGCCGGTGTCTTTGTCTAGCAGAATACCGGCCTTGTCCATCACTGCCTCTTCAGCAAAGATGGGCACTTGCATACGAACCGCCAAAGCCATCGCATCGCTGGGCCGCGAGTCAATCTCTTTGACGTCATCATTTATTTGAATCACAATCTTTGCGTAGAAAGTGTCATTCTGCAGATCGCTAACCAAAATATGCTTGACCGTCCCACCCAGCGTGTCTATCACGGTTCTGAGCAAGTCGTGAGTCAACGGGCGCGGCACACTAAGATCCTGCAGCTTCACTGCAATCGCATCCGCCTCCGCCGGGCCAATCCATATTGGCAGATACCGGTCGGAGTTCTTCTGCTTCAGGATAACCACCCGTTGGTAGTTCATCGGACTGACTCGTATGCTGTCAACATTCATCTCCAGCATGTAACTACCTCCACGTTCGCCCTGGCCACCAAACTAAGGCCACCAAAAAATTGTATGCCCCACGTAAATCTAATGTCAACCCGACCCTGGTTCGGCTCCAAGTGGTCCATCGGTGTTCCATCGGTGTTCCATCGGTGTTCCATCGGTGTTCCATCGGTGTTCCATCGGTGTTCCATCGGTGTTCCATCAGTGTTCCATCAGTGTTCCATCAGTGTTCAATGATCCCACACCGTGGTCCCACACCGTTTTCGGGTAGAAGCACGCCAGAGCAATTTCGCAGACAATAGGTGGATTACTACCCAGGGTTGGCCTTAAACTACATTGCAAGACTTGCAGTGACAGTATAAACGCAGACGAGGGATTTTGGGGTGACTTTAGCACCCTATTATTCTTACTAATCATCCAATGCTTTATCAACGACTGGCCTGGTCTACGCTCTGATCCCCAAATTTGCACATTGGTAAGAATTTTCTACCGACAACGCGTGTATAATCGACATGCCTAGCATCACCTAACGACGAACCCCACTGAGGTGACCGATATGCCCGACCTGAAAGAGTTTAGAGTCCCTTGGGAAAAGACCTGCTGGAGTTGTGGTGTGGGTTCATTGGATTTCCAGTGCACCGACGAACTGACTCCCTTGGATCACTTCATCGGCCAAGACCGGGCGTTGCAGGCCCTTCGCTTCGGTTTGGAAATTGAAAAGCCGGGATACAACCTCTTCGTCACCGGGCTTACCGGCACCGGCAAGGCCAGCGCAATTAAGGCTCACCTGGAAACCATATCCAAAGAATTGAGCCAGCGCCAGAATCAAGTGCCGCTCAGTGACTGGTGCTACGTCTACAACTTTGAAGACCCCGACACACCCAATGCCGTCAATTTGCCCAGGGGCATGGGCCGTTCATTTCGCCAGCGTCTTATCCGCATCTTGGAAGAACTCCGTCAGCAGGTACCGGCTGTCTTCAAAAGCGAAGAATATCTTCGGCAGCTTAGGGAGCAAGAAGAGGCTGGTCGGCAGACCACCCAAGAAGCAATGTCGACTCTGGAACAGGCCGCTGAGGCTGCGTCTTTCCTGATCCAAATGACTCCCTCAGGCATGACCATATTCCCAATGCGGGAAAACCGGCCGATGACTGGTGAAGAGTACCAGCAGCTGGAAGTGGAAGAGAGGCGCAGCATCGACCAGAATCGCAACGCCTTGCTGCAACAGACCCAAGACACCATGAGCCTGATCAGAGATGTCGAAAAAGAGACTTCGGACAACATCCGGGCCTTGGAACGGGTAGTTGCCAACGAGCGGATCTACAACGTATTCCAAGAATTGATGGACTCCTTCCAAGACCTGCCAGAGGTTTGGGAGTATCTCAATCGTCTCATTGACTACATCTTGGATAATCTCAGCATTTTCAAAGAGGCGGAGGCCACCACCCCTCAGGTGATGCTGCCTACACCCAACTCTCCCTTTGGCGGCACGCCCACTCAGAATCCCTTCTTGCCCTTTGAGGTAAACGTCCTGGTCGATGAAAGTGGCGTCACCGCTGTCCCAATCATAATCGAACCCAATCCCAACTGGGGAAATCTCTTCGGGCGCATTGAACGGCGGGCCGCCTTCGGAACCTATGTCAGTGATCACACCATGCTCAAGCCGGGAGCCGTCCATCGGGCCAACGGCGGCTATCTGGTGCTGAATGCCAGAGACTTGGTGACCTATCCGGGAGTGTGGGAAGGGCTAAAGCGAGTAATACGCAATCAGGAAATCAGGCTGGAAGACCCGTCAGCCGAAGCTGGATTCTTTATTCCCCAGGGAATGCGCCCGGAGCCGATCCCCCTAAACCTGAAGGTGATTATCACCGGGGATGAAATGCTGTATCGCGCGTTCACCAGCCTTGATTATGAAGATTTTTGGGACTTGTTCAAGGTGAAGGCCGAGTTTGACTCGCGCATCGACATTACTCAAGAGAATCTGGACGCCTACGCGGCTTTTATCTGCCGCACCTGCGAAGAAGAAAAGCTCCTGCCTTTCGACTCCGGTGGAGTGGCCCGCGTAATGGAGTATTCGGCCCGCACGGTGGCCGACCAGACCAAATTATCTTCCCGGTTCGGCCAGATCAAGGACCTCTTGATTGAAGCCGATTACTGGGCGCGGAAGGAATCCGGTCAACGGGTTCTGGCCCAGCATGTATCTCAGGCGGTTAGCCAAAAAGTTTACCGGCTAAACCTGGTCGAGAAACGCCTGGAGGAGATGATCGCCGAAGGAACATTGCTGATTGACGTAACCGGAGCCGTTATCGGCCAGGTCAACGGCCTGGCTGTCTTTGACCTGGGAGACTTCACCTTTGGCAAGCCCAGCCGCATCACTGCCCAGACCTATGCCGGGCGCAGCGGTGTAATAAATATTGAACGAGAATCTGCGCTCAGTGGGCGCACCCACGACAAGGGCGTGTTGATACTGAGCGGATATTTGGGAGCCAAATACGGTCAAGAGCGACCGCTAACCCTTTCGGTCAGCCTCGCTTTTGAGCAGTCTTATGACGGTGTGGACGGCGACAGCGCATCCTCCACTGAGTTGTACGCTATCCTGTCCAGCTTGTCGGGTGTCCCCCTGAAGCAGAACATTGCGGTCACCGGTTCAGTGAATCAGCGGGGAGAAATCCAACCCATTGGTGGGGTCAATCAGAAGATTGAGGGCATGTTTGACGTTTGCCGACTGGCGGGCTTGACCGGCGATCAGGGGGTTATGATTCCTCATCAGAACGTCAAGAATCTGATGCTGCGGGAAGACGTGGTGGAAGCTATCCGCGACGGCAAGTTTCATGTCTACGCCGTAAGCAGCATTGATGAGGGGATTGGGATACTGACCGGACACGAAGCAGGGGAACGCCAAGCCGATGGCTCCTACCCAGATGATAGCATCAGCCACCTGGTAGACAAGCGGCTACAGGAACTGAGCAAGTCCATGCGCGGGTATTACGGCGACTTGATTTCTGCGGCCAACTAGTAACTATCTCAAAACTCTGCCAGTATAATAACTTGTCGATTGACAAGCTTGAGATGAGAGGTCACTGCCTCTCGTGGTGAGCCTGTAGAACAATGTTTGGAAATATATTCTAACAATGGCCGAGTAAACCCACTGATTCTCCTTGCGACGAGGATGGTTCGTCACCAATTTGGACAACTGAACCATCCTCGTGCTGTTGGAATCTGGTTAACGGTCCATCGTCATGGTACTGACCGGGCCAGCACCGCTGCTGACCAGGGCATTGCCAGCCAGCATGTCGATGCCTTTGCGAACCGAACCATTTAGGCTGTTCAACTCCCGTTCAAAGGCCCGCAGGGCGCGCAGGGCGTAGGCATCGGCCTCGGTACGCTTGGAGTTGCATTCCGACTCGGCTTGCTCAATCATCCGGGCGGCCTTGAGTTCCGCCTCTCTCAGCATATCATCGGCCCGCTTGCGCTGTTCGCTCTGGCCCAATTTTTCTTTGAACTCGTCCTCAGCCTTGGTCTTGGCCCGCCGCGCCTCAACCATCGCCTGACTGATGATCTGGTCCTTCTGGGTAAGCACTTCTTCCGCCGATTTGATTTCTTGGGGGACCTGCAAACGCAACTGGTCCACCAATTCCAAAATCTTCTTCCTGTCCATCAAAAGGCTGCCGGTAACCGGCATAACCTTGCTGGTATTTACCAGGGTCTCTAAACGGTCAACCACATTAATGATATCTATGATGCCCTCCTTCTCCGGTATCTCAGTGTTCTGGAACCGTCATGCCATATTTGGAATAAACCGCCTTTGCCACATGGGGGGGTACCATATCGGTAACATCCCCTTTTAACAGCGCCACTTCTTTCAAGAGGCTGGAACTTATGAACATATAGTCTTGTGAAGTCATGAACGATATCATGTCGACTGTCGGCGCCAGCCTCCGATTCATAAACGCCATCTCAAATTCGTACTCAAAATCAGACCCGCTACGCAACCCCCTCACAATGACCGCCGCTTCCACATCTTGAGCAAAACGGACGACCAAGCCATCGAACTCCCTTACTTCTACGTTGGGCAGGTGCCTCACCGAATCTTGAAACATCTTCACCCGTTCCTCGGTGGTGAACAGCAAGCTCTTTGAAGGCTTTGAATAAACCGCTACAATTATTCGTTCAAACAATACCGACGCTCTAGAGGCAATATCAACATGACCTAAAGTCACCGGGTCAAATGTCCCTGGGTATATGGCAGTTACCATTGGCTATCTCCTATGGCTATCTCTTGGCGTAGAACTCCACCACATTATCCCCATAGCGGCGGTGAGATTCTAGTAACAAGGAGCCATAGTGAGGCAGCAATTCCAAGTGTCTGGAGTGCCCAACTACCACAATCCCCTGATCGTCCACCAGCCCCGGCGCCGAGGCTATCTTTTCCAGCACCTCTCCAATGTTTTCTAACGCGTAGGGGGGATCCAACAGGATTAGCTGATACGGGCCGTTCAGCGTTTCCAGAACCCTGGTCGCGTCGGCCTGATACACCTTGGAGTGTTGGCTGAATCCCGTGTTTTCCAAGTTAGAGCGAATAATCTCGCATTGCTTGCGGTCCCGCTCCACGAAGTCAGCCCACGCCGCCCCCTGACTCAATGCTTCAATGCCCAGGCTGCCGGACCCAGCAAACAGGTCTAGTGCCTTTTTATCCCGGTACGAGTATAGGTCGAGGATATTAAAGATCGCCGCCCGAACCCGCTCGGTAGTGGGACGCGCTCCGGGAGCGATTGTCCCTTTTAGTCGCCGGCCTTTTGCCTCGCCGCCAACCACTCGCATTAAAGCTTTCGGTCGCATCGTACCTGCAGTGTCAAGGTAATTTCCAGAGGAATCGAGGGCGGGTTTTGGTCAATTTGGCGACCCATACCTCCCCCCAACCTCCGGCCCACTTGTTACTCGCCCTAAATATACTAGGCCGCGCCACGCTTGTCTAAGAGAGACTATGTACAAGCATCTGCCAAAGTCCTGAAAAGCGTCATTCCGGCGAAGCCCAGTGCGTAGATATCAAGATAGTTTAGACGCTTTGGCCGATTCCGGCTTGCGCCAGAATGACGAGAACCAATCTGAACCACTACCCCGGGGTCGCTCAGCTTTCCTATTCAGCGGCAAGGCATTACAATAGTCGCAGAATCGAGTCCGAGCATCGCTCAGCAAGGAACAATGCCAGCATGACCTTTCGCCAGCTATTGGCCGACTCCGCTTCAGGCCGGGACACCGTCCTCACCATCGGCGTCTTCGATGGGGTGCATCTGGGACACCGTCACCTGCTGGGGCATCTAATTCGTAAGGCCCGGCCCAACTGCCAGCCCGGAGTTATTACCTTCAGCAATCATCCCGCCACCGTACTGCGCCCCGACCACCCGGTCAGCTACATCACTTCCCTGCCAAAAAAGTTAGACCTGATTAGAAGCCAAGGCATTGAGCTGATCATATCCTTAGAGTTCACCCCAGAACTATCTCAGATCGCCGCTGACGACTTCGCAAGTATTTTGGCAGAGACCCTCCACATGAAAGGTCTGGTCATTGGGCCCGATTTTGCCTTCGGGCAAAATCGTCAGGGCAATGCGGCGTTTTTGAAAGAAGCCGGGGCCAAGCTGGGGTTTTGGGTCGAAACTGTCGAGCCTCTCATCTTGGCCGGGTCGGCGGTTCACAGCGGCCTCATTCGCCAGACAGTCACCCAGGGCGACGTGAGCACCGGCAACCGGCTGCTGGGCCGACCATTTCGTCTGTGCGGAGAAGTGGTCAGAGGATTCCAAAGAGGTCGCGAGTTGGGATTCCCCACCGCCAATCTGACCATCCCGCCGGGTATGATGTTACCCGGAGATGGAATCTATGCGACCTGGGCGATTATTAACGGCCAGCGGCACCCTTCAGCCACCAGCATTGGCATTCGGCCCACCTTTGGCCTGACCGAGCGACTGGTCGAAGTGTATGTCTTGGACTTTTCCGGTGACCTCTATGGTCAATCCATCGGTGTCGATTTCGTCAAGAAACTGCGTGACCAGGAAACGTTTACCGGTGTGGAAGCCCTGATCAAGCAGGTAGACCAGGATGTGGCCGACACCCGGTTGGTGTTAGCCCACGATGAAGGAGCGACGGTTGCTTAGCCAGGCAGTCATCGACCATATTACTCAACGCGGCGTCAAGGAGATAATCTCCCAGGACGAATTCGTCACTATGCTGAAGTCGGGCAAGCCGCTACGGCTGAAGATGGGCTTCGACCCCAGCCGTCCCGACATTCATTTGGGGCACGTGGTTGGCTTGCGCAAGCTGCGGCAGCTTCAGGAATTGGGGCATCAGGTCATCCTGATCGTCGGCGACTGGACTGCCCAGATTGGCGACCCCAGCGGCCGGTCGGCAACCCGGCCCATGCTGACCCACGAAGAAGTGGTATCCAACGCCGAGTCTTATATGCGTCAATTCTTCAAGGTGGTAGACCGGGAACGCACCAAGGTAGAGTGGCAGAGCCAATGGTTTGGGAAATTCAGCCTGGCCGACGTGCTCCGGTTGACCAGCAAATTCACCTTGGCCCAGTTGTTGGAGCGAGACGACTTCGCCAAGCGGTTCAAAGAACACCATCCCATCGCCATCACGGAACTACTCTATCCGCTGCTCCAGGCTTATGACTCGGTGGTTATCGAGTCCGATGTGGAGTTCGGCGGCAGCGACCAGATGTTCAACCTGCTGGTGGGCCGGGAATTACAGGGCATGATGGGTCAAAAGCCTCAGCAATGCTTCCTGATGCCGATCCTGGTGGGCACCGACGGGGTGCAGAAGATGAGCAAAAGCCTGGGTAACTACGTGGCGTTGGAGGAAGAACCCAACGACATGTACGGCAAGCTGATGTCCCTGCCCGACGAACTGATCGTGCCCTACTTTGATTATCTGACCGACATGCCAGATGCCGAACTTGGCGAAGTTTCCCAAACCTTGCAGGCAGAATCGGTCAATCCTATGGAACTGAAAAAGCGTTTGGCCCGGGAAATCACCGCTACTTTTCATGACCAGCAAATGGCTAGCGAGGCCCAGGAGAATTTCGAGCGGGTGGTGCAGCGGCGCGACCTACCGCACGACATCCCAGAATTTCAACTGAGACAGTCCAGCGGCGAGGATGACCGTTCGCTGAGCCGGTTGTTGGTGTCAGCCGGTTTGGCCAGCAGCAACGGCGAGGCCAAGCGATTGATCAACCAAAAGGCAGTCCAGCTAATTCGGCATCCCGAAGAGGCGGCGACGCTGGACAGTGACTCGGCGGGCGCAGGGTTGCAACCAGGTGACGTTATCAAGGTTGGCCGTCGCCGGTTCGTCCGACTAACCGACTAGCTACAGCTTTTTCGAGGCTTTTTGAACTCCCCTGAAGAAATCGAAAACATCCGGCAGGAAGCGGAGCGGTGGCGCGAGAAGGCCAATTCCGCGCCTCAGCGCAAGCCTGCCTACAAAACTCCCTCCCAGATTCCGGTACAGCCGCTCTACACTCCGGCAGATCTAGCTGATACCGACGACCTACGGGACATCGGATATCCGGGCGAGTACCCCTACCTGCGCGGCGTCCACCCCACCGGCTACCGGGGTCGGCTGTGGACCATGCGGATGTTCGCCGGTTACGGCCTTCCCGAAGAAACCAACGCCCGCTTTAAGTTCCTGCTGGAAAACGGGCAGACTGGTCTGAGCGTCGCCTTTGACATGCCCACCCTCTACGGCTACGACACCGACGCTCCCGAGGCAGCCGGGGAGTTTGGCAAGTGCGGCGTGGCTATATCGTCGCTGGCCGACATGGAAACTCTGTTCGACGGCATCCCGCTGGGGCAGGTCACAACGTCGATGACCATCAACAGCCCGGCGGCCATCATCTGGGCCATGTACATCGCCGTGGCCGAAAAGCAAGGTGTGCCCCTAAACCAGATGGGCGGCACTCTGCAAAACGACATCCTCAAGGAGTACCTGGCCCAAAACGAGTATATCTTTCCGCCGGAGCCGTCAATGCGGCTGGTGGTGGACACAGTGGAGTTCGCCACCCAGCACATGCCGCTATGGAATCCGATCAGCATCAGTGGCTATCACATCCGGGAGGCCGGATCGACGGCAGTGCAGGAACTGGCCTTCACCCTGGCCGATGGCTTCGAATACGTCCGCCATTGCCAGGAAAGAGGTCTGTCGGTGGACGACTTCGCTCCTCGTCTGAGCTTCTTCTTCAACGTCGACAATAACTTCTTCGAGGAGATTGCCAAGTTCCGGTCGGCCCGCCGAGTTTGGGCCAGAGAAATGCGCGATACTTTCCACGCCACCAACCCGCGCTCCCAATGGCTGCGGTGCCACGCCCAGACCTCCGGCGCTGCCCTGACCGCTCAGCAGCCCGACAACAACGTGATGCGGGTGACCTTGCAGGCGATGGCCGCCGTACTGGGCGGTTGCCAATCGCTGCACACCAACTCCAAGGACGAAGCCTGGGCTTTGCCCTCGGCAGAAGCGGCGTTGCAGGCCCTGCGCACGCAACAGATCATCGCCCATGAAACGGGAGTGGCCGACACGGTCGACCCGCTGGGCGGCAGCTATTACCTGGAAACCCTGACCAACCAGGTCGAATCTGGCGCTTACGACTATTTCCGTCGCATTGACGATATTGGCGGGGTGATCCCCGCATTGAAAAGCGGGTTCTTCCAGCGAGAGATCGCCGAAGCTGCCTACGTCTACCAGCAAGAGGAAGACCGGAAGGAGCGCATCACGGTGGGCGTTAACGAATATCGCACCACCGACGAAGTGACAATACCGCTGCTTCGGGTTGATGCTGAAGGCGAACGGCAGCACATTGATAAGCTCAATGCGCTGAGACGAACCCGCGACAACCGAACAGTGAGCGAAAAATTGCGCGCTCTGGAGCAGGCGGCCCGAGGGTCGGAAAACCTGATGCCGCCGCTGCTGGAGGCGGTCAAAGCCTACGCCACTCTGGGAGAAATGATGGGAGTGTTTCGGGAAGTCTTCGGGGAGTATCGACCGAGCTGGGGATTTTAGAATCAACGTAAGGGGCCTCTAATAATCGAGGCCCCTCACGATGAACTCCTGCGGTGTTAGTTAGGCGACCTGCTGTTCTTTGGCTCGCTTCACATCTTGGATGACCTTCTGCTCAATGTTCTGGGGCACCGGTTCATAATGGTCGAACTTGAACTCGTAACTGCCCCTACCCTGGGTCAACGACCGCAAGTCCTGCGAGTACCGCTGCACCTCGGAGTGAGGGACTTCGGCTTCAATCACCGTGTATCGGTCGTTGGGCGTCATTTCTAGAATACGACCCCTTTTGACGTTCAAGTCGCTCATCACTTCGCCGGTGTAGGCGTCGGGCACGTTTACCTTCAGCTTGACAATAGGCTCCAGCAAAATCGGGTTGGCCTCCAACAATCCCTTTCGCAGGGCCTGGGAACTGGCAATCTCAAAAGACATGCCTGAAGAATCGACGTCGTGGAAGCTGCCATCGTAAATAATGGCCTTCAGGTCTACCACCGGGAAACCTGCCACTACGCCTTCTTCCAAGGTCTTGACGATACCCTTTTCAACCGCCGGAATGTATTCCTTGGGCACCTTGCCGCCCACAATTTCTGAGCCAAACTCAAAGCCCTGATCCCGTTCCTTTGGCTCCAATCGGAGCACAACGTGGCCGTATTGGCCGTGGCCGCCGCTCTGTTTTTTGTGCCGGTATTCGGCCTTGGTGACCCGGGAGATACTCTCACGATAGGGAACTCTGGGCAGCCTGGTCTCCAACTCGGCGCCAAACTTGCGCTTGATCTTGTCGATGGCCACGTCAATTTGGGCCTCGCCAAAACCGGTGAGCACCATTTCGCTGGTCTCAACCTGACGGGAAAGGCTCAAGCTGGGGTCTTCTTCGACGATCCGGCTCAGCGAGGTGGACATCTTATCCAGGTCGGCCTTGGTCGCCGGACTGACCGCAACGCTGTAAAAGCCAGCGGGGAAGTTGACCTTCTCGAAGGCAACCGGGTTGTCCCGGGCGCACAAGGTATCTCCGGTGACGGTCAATGCCAGCTTACCAATTGCGCCAATATCGCCAGCGACGACTTCAGTGATATTCTCCTGGGATTTGCCTCGCGGCAGGTATAGTTGGCCGATTCGCTCAGACTGCTTACGAGCGCTGTTCCAAATTTCGGAGTTGCTGCTGATGGTGCCTCGGAAGACCCGGAACAACGACAGCTTCCCGACAAAGGGGTCGGCGGTGGTCTTGAACACAAAAGCGGCCAGCGGGCCAGCCGGGTCAACCTCAAATTCAGTCGCGTTGCCGGAGGCATTTTTCATGGTGGGTTTCTTTACATCCAGCGGTGAAGGGAGGAATTCTTGCACCATCTCCAGAAATTCGTTTACGCCGATGTTTTGGGTGGCCGAGCTAGCCAGTATTGGCACCAAATCACCGCTGCAAATAGCTTTACGCGCCCCAGCGATGATTTCAGCGTCGGTCAGTTCTTCACCTTCCAGGTAACGTTCGGCCAGTTCGTCGTCTGATTCAGCGACCGCTTCAATCAACCGTTCACGGGCACTCTCAAACTGGTCGGCCACTTCGGCCGGTATGTCTGAGGGTGGGCGCACAATACTGACCACGCCTTTGAAGTCTTGAGCCTCGCCGATGGGCAACTGGAAGGGAACACACTTATTCCCGAAAGTCCCCTGAATATCCGCCACGGTGCGGGAGAAATTGGCGTTCTCCCGGTCCATTTTATTGACCAGAAACATTCGAGGCAGTTCCCCATCCTCACATAGCTCCCAAGACCGCTCCGTGCCGACATCAACCCCGGAGGGTCCCGGCACCAGTATGGCCGCTCCTTCCACCGCCCTCAACGCCGCGACCACTTCGCCAATGAAGTCATCGTAGCCTGGGGTGTCCAGAAAATTCACCTTGTACCGGTCGCCGGAGCAGGCGATCAACGTAGTCTGAACACTGCTGCGCCGTTTGATTTCTTCCGGCTCATAGTCGGAAACCGTGTTGCCGTCTTCGACACTTCCCAGCCGGTTAATCACCTGGGCGTTGAATAGAAGGGCTTCGCTCAGCGCAGTCTTACCTGCGCCGCTATGCGAGAGTAAAGCTACATTCCTCAAGTTGGTTACATCAATCTTGGGCATTCGAACTCCTCCTTCCAGCTGACGTGATACTCAACGATGCTGTCTATCTGTTCGTCTGCCCTCCGAAGCTCTGATGACCAGACTCGCAGGTAGATATTAGTAGCCTATTTTATCGACGTTGGCCAACAAGTGCAACATAGTATCGATAGTTAGTCATAGTATTTCGATTAACATACTGAAACTGGTTGATCTTGTTGCCGATACGGCTTACCTGATCGAGTCTACTCGATCAACAATGATTAGCGCAGGAGCCAACAATTAAGAGACTAATTTGACAGAAGGGGAGGTACAGATATAATTGGAAAACCAAACCCAAAGGTGAGGGTGAATAAAGCAACGTGCCCCACCGTACAATGGCGCAAATACATTACAGGAATTTATGAACAGGAATTAATGAAATGCCACGAAAAGAAGTGATTAACTCGGCGAAACTGTCCCCAGGGCGCGCTCCACTCTCCCAGGCTACTCGATTCGGCAACCTGGTGTTTGTGCAGGGCTGCACCGGCCGTCACCCCACCAACGGCGAGGTAGGGAAAGACATCAAGGAGCAGACTCGGTTCACCCTGGACCGAATCAAAATCATTCTGGAAGAAGCTGGAACGTCCTTGGACAATGTGCTGACCAACACCTGTTATCTGGCCCGCAAAGAAGACCTGAGCGGGTTCAACGAGGTATATGCCGAGTACTTCCCCGCCGACCGTCCGTCACGCACCGCGATCATCGTCGCGTTTGGCGCAGAAGATAACCTGGTGGAAGTAACTGCCACGGCTTGCGTCCCCGACTAACCGGCAAGGGACTATTCAGCCGAAGCAGGAGTCTGAACATGGCAGCTAGGGCGTACATATTAATCTAGGTTGAAGTCGGCCGGGCCAGTCAAGTGGTGGCGGCTCTGCGCTCCATTGAGGGCGTCAGATACGCCGACATCATTACCGGCATCCACGACTTGATTGCCTGCATCGAAGCCGACGACATGTCCGGGGTGGCCGAATTGGTTACCGGCCGGATTCAGGGACTTCGAGGCGTGCTGAAAACCATCACGTGCGTCACGGCGGGCTAAACTCAGTTGATTGTGCGCTCAACTCTAAGCCAGCGTCTTGAATATCAGGTGGGAGCGGTTGTTGGTATGGGGTCGAATCAGGGTAGGCCAGTCGCCTTTTTCTGACTCAGCCTTCCAACCATCACTTTCCGGAATCTCCGGTGAATCTATCTCGTAGAGTGCGGCATAGCGGGCCACACCATCCACATTGGCCGATACCAGCTTGTAACGAGTGCAGCCATGCACTCCAGGGACTTTGCTGATGTTGGGCACATGCTCGGTATCGTAAACCCGGTTAAATTCGTGCTCCATATTAGCCGGAATATCCATTTGTACCAGGTAGATGTAATCTGCCATATTTCAGGCCTCCAATGAGCTTGGCCGCAATTTTGAGCAGGCTGCTAAACCAAGGGATTTCTTGTATCTGGTCAGCTTGACCGCCAGCTATAGCTGGAGTAAGATTGTGTCCTCAGCGACCGGCTGTGGGCCGCTCCTTCAGCGACTCCTCTCTTCGGAGGCCGGCCGCTCCTTTTTGGCCTTTCTTAATGCCTTCTGGCTCGAGGCAAAAGCCTGGCCTTCGGCCTGCCTAAACCGATACCAAGGTGAAACCCGCAGAGTCTCTATAGGCTCAATGAACCAGTCTCAAAAGTCAAAATTGGTTTAGCCGCGTCC
>MUCJ01000005.1 GCA_002816715.1 SAR202 cluster bacterium Casp-Chloro-G3
TCATCCAGTGACTTGGCATCGGACCTTCCAGCGGGAGACTATCTTAACTTGGCCCTTTCGCTGTCCTAACAATGGGGTCCACCTCAGAACAGGCATGCAGCTATCTCCTTATTTGGCAGACCTGTAGAAAGCAACTCAATAACTTCCCGTTCCCGTGATGAGAGTAACGCGGCCCATTCCGGGTATATTGGATCGTTTCCAGCCCGGACTATGAGCAGTGGTTGGCCGATTTCCTCAGAGGCATCGAGATCAACCGTTAATCCCGTGCCATTGCTAAAGTTGTTAGCCAGTTCCAATAGCTTGGGAAGTTGTACGCTGGTTCCGTTGTCGGACTGTATCTGCTTCACCAATTCTCGAAGCTTGATCAGGGCCGATTGGTCCAAATTTGGATAATGACTCGTCATTCTTTTTCACTCAGGTAATTCAATTGTTATAGGAGTATATATCATGAAACTTGATCAGGCCCAACGCGACGTGGTGGATCGCTTCTTCAAGGCCATGCAGGCCGGTAAGGAAGGTGAAGAGGCGTTGATGGCTTTGTTCTCAGGAGATGCGGTGTTGACCGAGTCATTTGGCGGTGAGCCTCAGACCCACCATGGTATAGACGCAGTAAGAGAGAGTTTCCGCTGCACTTGGGAGCAACCTGTGCCCGACGTAAAACTTGAGGTTAACCGCGTTGACCTTGATGGTGCGCAAGTTCGTGCCGAATGGACGTGTACCGCACCGGCATTTCCGACGCCAATAAAGGGGCATGACCTGTTCAAGATTAGCGACGGTAAGATTTCAAAGCTGGAAATTATTGTAACTGAAATGCCCGCCATGTAATTGGGCAGGCCATAGGATAGCGGGAGCGCAGTATGAAAATTACCGCATATAAGATCGGTGCCATTTTCTATGCCTTGTGGGGCATATTACACATAGTGGGGGGTGCGGTGATCCTTGCCGCCGACGCCACCACGCAAGTAGCCATGTTTGGTTCTGCAACGGCAAATACTGAGGCAATCCAGGACCCAGGGCCGATCGTTCATGCCGCACTCAGCTTTCACGCGTACAACCTGATGTGGATGGGCTTGTTATCACTGGTGATTGCTGTGGTCCTAAATTGGAAAAATAGTCCTACTGGATATTGGATAAATCTGGTGATTACCGGAGCCGCCGACATTGGATTGATCGTATTCTTGCTTGCACCCAGGCACATGGCTATCCTTGATGGAATCCCCGGGCCAACTCTGTGGGTATTGGCGGCCGTATTTAGCACAATTGGCTTGCTAAAGGCTCGCAAAACTTAAGCGAACCCCAAACGTCCTGCCCACATATCGGGGGCAGGACGTTTCATAGCAAGGAGTATCGCTTATATTACTAACGATGCTCTTGAACTCCCTGAAGGTCAGCCTCCCTCCACCCCCACGGTGGCGATGCCATAGGTTCCGTAAAAGAAATGGGCATAGTGGGTTGTGCCGCCAGTCACAAATAGGAGGTACTGCTCCGGGCTTTCCAGGGCGGGAACCGTCGCATTGGGGTCATTCTCCAGATGCTGCAACTCCGGGTGGTTCAGCCAATTGCCGGCCGCATCTCTAGGCACATCTCGCGTGGCCAGCAGCGATTTCAGAGAGACCCGGGAGTGCTGATGCAGCCACTCCTGGGCGTCTTGCTTGCTCATCCCTGCCTCGGCCATGATAACCGCCCGGGAGGGGCTGAGGATGATGGGATGATAGGGGCCCTGATAGGGCACTCGCTGGTTGGTGTGGCCAACCTGGGCAGATTGCCAACCTCGGAGCCAGCCACCGGCGCCAGCGTTCCGGTAGAACATCATCGACGCGATGTTATCCAATGTGTCCTCGGGGCTTCTGGAACTGGAATCGATGATCGTGGTGGGGCCGGTCACGGTGACCACGGTGACCGCGCTTTCCTCCCGCTGAAACCCTTGATCCATGTGGTAAGGCTGCCAGGGGCTGACCTCCTCGTTTTCGGCGATGCACATGCCAAACTTGGTGGGCAAGCCGACGAAGTTGGGGTCTCCCGAACCGGCCTTACAATAGCCGATGTTAATCAGGCACAAACGCAACGCCCGGCCAATGGCGGTGTTGGCGCTGTTGACCACGCCCGGGCCCATCGCCGTGGTGCCAAAATTAAGCCCGGCTTTCTGGGCAATTGGCCCGTTCACCAGAATTATGGGAGCTTCCGAGTGACCGGAGACCTGCATGTCCCTATGGTTCATCTGAGGCTGGGCCAGGCAGTCAATGGCGGCGAGCAGGACCGGGAATTGCTCTGGGCGACAGCCCGCCATGACGGCGTTAATCGCGATTTTTTCCACGGTTGCCAGACCAAAGCCGGGTTCCATTACCATCAGCACATCTTGCGGTTGACGCCTGGTTGCCTTGAGCATCCGCTCCACCGCTACGGGCGTGGGCGGCAACACCGGGATGCCGTCGCTCCAGTCTCGTTCCGCCAGGAAGCGGTTCACCGCGTCCAGACCTTCCGGAGTCTCATCCATCTCTATGGTGAAAATTTCAGTGGTCTGACCCCTATTCTGCATTTCTCCGCTGGTCTTTGGTGCGGCAGGAATTGTGGTAAGGCCCTGGATGATACCGTCAATCTGCTCGTCCACCATTTTGCGGATAAAGTCGGCCTGTTGTCCGGTGGTGGCATGGGGAATGGTTACAAAGGCGGTGCCGGGCTGGCCCCAGCCATCAACGCAGGACTGCCACGCCCGAGCAAAGCTGCGCGCGGCGATGGCGACAGCCGGAATCCCAGCCTTCTCAACGGCGACCATGTCATGGGCAAGCCACGACGTGCAGCCCCCTCAATGCGCCGTCGCGCCGACTACGGCATCCACCTCTTTGGCGATGCGCGACGCCTCATCCTCGTCGATATGCACGCCTCGGCTGAGAATCGGTCGGCCGGGCCTGATGTCGCCCCCATATCTCTCAAATTTTACGTTGGCGAACCTTTGACTAATGTGTTCGGCCACCCGGTCTACGGCAACGTCGGCGCCACCGGTCATGTTGTTGTACAGGCCAATGGTCTTGCCTTCCAGGCTGGTCAGGCGGGGTGCCGGAGGCACCTTGAAATCAACTCGGTCCGCAGCGGGGGACATGATCTGCAACTTCATGCCGTTACTCCTTTGCCTTTTTACGTAGATTGACGCACACTGTCCCGGCGGGGCCTTAACACGCCCCGAGATGAATCGCGACGCTGTGAGCATAGTCGGCGTCGAAACCACCGTCAAGCGGTGGGAGTATGGAAGGTGCAAGTTATGGTACAGCACAAGCTTTCGGTAGCCATCGTCGGCGCGGGCATGGGCGGTCTTGCCGCCGCTGCGACGCTGCAACAGATTGGCGTTGACGTACAGGTGTACGAGCAGGCGAGACAGTTTGGTCGTGTTGGCGCCGGCATCCAGATGATGCCCAACTCCATGAAAGTGCTGCAAGGCATCGGGGTCGAATCCAAGCTACGTCAGATCGCTTTTGCCCCTAAATCCCATCTGAACCGAGTGGGAGATACCGGCGAGGTAACCAACGAGTTGGCGATGCCCGAAGATCGCTACGGCGCGCCGTATCTGTGCATGCATCGCGCCGCGTTGCACGCCGCATTGGCGGAGGCAATACCGCCAGATCGCCTTCATCTTGGGCACAAGCTGGTGGGGTTGGAGCAACACCATGATCATGTCGAACTGGCCTTCGACAACGGCGTTAAAGTACAGGCCGACGCGGTAGTGGGAGCGGACGGTGTGCACTCGGCGGTGCGAGACATCATACTGGGGTCGGAGCAGCGGCCCTACAACCGGGGACGGGTGGCCTACCGGGCTGTGTTCCCGGCGGCGTTGTTGGGCGGCCGCGACTTGGGGAACTCTCGCACCAAATGGTGGGGAAACGACCGTCACGTAGTAATCTATTACACCACCGCCGCCCACGATGAGGTGTATTTTGTGACCAGCGTGCCAGAGCCTCTGGAGTGGATGACCCCGGAGTCGTGGTCTACCACCGGTGACATGGCTGTGCTGCGCCAAGCCTACAGTGATTTTCACGAAGACGTCAGAGCGGTATTGGACGCCTGCCCGTCGTGCCACAAGTGGGCGATTTTGGAGCGGGAGCCTCTGGCCAAATGGAGCGACGGCCGGGTGGTGCTATTGGGCGATGCTTGCCACCCGATGACGCCCTACATGGCTCAGGGTGCGGCGACTTCCATTGAGGATGCCGCGATACTGGCCCGCTGTTTGGCTGAGGTGAACTGCGGCGACGTTGCAGGAGCTTTCCAGCAATACGAGGCCCATCGCAAGCCCAGGACATCCAGAATCCAGGCTATTTCCAGCGCCAATACCTGGATGCAGACCACGGAATCCGATACTGATTGGCTATATGGCTACGATGCCTGGACTGTACCCTTGTCGGAAACGGTTAGCATCTAACTGATACCATCCAGGGTACTCGCGGTAATAGTTAAGAGACCCCGGCAATACGGCCACTGAAATGCGTGATTTTCGCACGGATTAGCCATAAGTCTTGACACCCTCTCAGTCGTAGCTACAATCATGGCAATAATCGTTGGTTTTACACTAGTCCATGTCAACGCTGAAATGACAGTCACCAATATGGACTGGCTAGACTCCTTCTCCCTCGATGGGAGAAGGTTGGGATGAGGGTGATACCCCTCACCTCAGTCCTCTCCCACAAGGGGAGAGGAAGCTAACAACCAAAACACGATTGACGCGGTAGCGGCTATTCAACCTCCAATACTACAATCCAGGAGACCAGTAATGAAATACGATGTAGTCATAGTTGGCGCCGGTTCTGCCGGTTGCGTGCTGGCAACCCGCTTGTCTGAGAATCCCAACCGCTCGGTGCTACTGCTGGAGGCCGGGCCAGATTACCCGGAGTTTGATCAATATCCTGATGATTTGAAATACGGCTACAACCAGGTGGCCTCCGCGATAGGTGCGCCTCATAACTGGTCGTTCAATGGCACCGCGACTCCCGAGCAAGAAGCTCCGATGCCCGTCCCCCGAGGACGCGTGGTGGGCGGCTCCAGCGCCATCAACGGCCAGGTATTCCTGAGGGGCGTTCCTGAGGACTACGATAATTGGGCCTCTTGGGGCAATGATGAGTGGGCCTATATCAAGACTTTGCCTTACTTCAGGAAGGCGGAAACCGACACCGATATTAAGGACGACTTTCACGGCTTCGACGGGCCAATTCCGGTCCGTCGCCACAAGAGGGAAACCTGGCTGCCCGCTCAAGTGGCCTTTCATCAAGCCTGCCTGGCCGAAGGATACCCGGAAGACCCGGACATGAACCACCCGGAATCTGGGGGCGTCGGGCCAATCCCCATGAACAATCCCGAAGGTGTCCGTATGAGCACCTCATTGACCTACCTCAATCCAGTGCGGCACCGCCTGAATTTGACCGTCCGGTCCAGTGTGAATGTCCGGCGCATCCTGTTCCAGGGCAAGAAGGCGGTAGGAGTTGAAGTAGAAAGCGACGGAGAAGTCTTTACCGTAGAAGCTGAAGACCTGCTGCTTTGCGGAGGGGCCGTTGGATCGCCCCAGCTATTGCTGCTTTCCGGGGTTGGGCCTGCCGATCATCTCAACGAGATGGGGATAACGGTACACCATGAGTTGCCGGGCGTTGGCCAGAACCTGCGGGACCATCCCAACGTAAGGATTCCGGTGCGGGTGAGCAAAGACTTTCCGCTGGACCCGGAAGCCCCCAGAACTCAACTGGCCCTCCGCTACACCGCTGATGGCTCCAAAGATCGCAACGACATGCAGATTTTGCAGTCTTCCTTTTCTTCACCGATGGGTGGCGATCCCCTGGAAGGCGAGGGCATACGATTTACCTGCATTATTGAACTGGCCCTGGGCGCTGGCGAGCTGAAGCTGACTTCCACTGACCCTCAAGTCCAACCCCATCTCAACTTCCGCTACTTGGAGGAACCGTGGGACCGGGAGCGGCTCAGGGAAGGAGTCAAGCTGTGCCTCAAGTTACTAGAGAACCCGGAGTACCAGAAGTTTGTTGAAGAGTGCATCAGTCCAACGCCCAAAGACCTGGAGTCCGAAGATGCGCTGGACCAATGGCTCCTGCGCAATGTCACGACCACCCAACATATCTCCGGGACCTGCAAAATGGGGCCAGACTCGGACCCATTGGCCGTGGTGGATCAATACTGCCGGGTTAAAGGCCTGGAAAACCTTCGGGTAGTCGACGTGTCCGTGCTCCCCGACTGCGTGCGGGCTAACACCAACGCCACCACTATAATGATTGCGGAGCGGGTTGCCGACTGGATGAAATAATTGGTCTGGCAAGCGCACACCTTACCGTTGGCGTTCGATTTTGACCGCGAGCAGAGTGTAGAATCGCGTTTTTAGCTTGATACTATGTAAGTTATGTTCAGCTTTACGGCCGACTGTCTATCGACAGTCTAGATAGATAACGCCACTTGTTGGAAATGCCTTTCTCCACCTCAAACAATGGCGGGCATTAACTACACGACATGTCAAAATGTCCGCTTCTTTCCTGGCTATCCGCCAAAACAGCGTACTTATGCTTTGGACCAAGCTATTTGGGGAAACCCCTCGAACAATACCTACTCGCCTCAAACAAAAATATAGCCGCTACCTCTACCCAGGATTCTTCAGTTTTCCCGAGTTATATTGGCTGGGTTAGGCAACATCCTCCCAACGATTCCCCCCCACCCCGGCCCCTCTCAATCTCCGAGATGAGTGGCTGAGACGTAAGTCTGGGTCTGGGGAGGGCCACAGCAGCACAACCAAAAGACCCTGCACCCTACACTACAGGTGTTGACACCATCGCCAAAGTCAGGTGCTCTCTATTAAGATTGACCGGTAAGACCCTGATCGCATAAGGCTTCTTGTTAGCCTTGGTGACTTAAATTCGTCTTGTGCCAGATTGGGGAAATTCGTAGCTGAGTCCTACTTGCAGCGAGAACTGATTCTAAATCTCCAGACTGATTTCCCTCGCTGGGGGCTGGACGATTTGGTAGGTACGTTGCCTCCTAATATCCCGGTTCAGGTAGAAGGGCGAATTCTAATGGAGCACGTAAGCAGCTAGTAAATGTTCAAGGAATATTCACCCCCATACCTAAAACCTCCAACGGAAGACTCCACTGCCCCGGCTTCAAACCGCCGCAGCGGCATGTTGCTGGTGGTAGACGACGATGGCCCAATTCGAGACATGCTCAGCCATAGATTGAAAGACCTGGGCCATATTGCGCTTGGCGTAAGCAGTGGTTACGAGGCGATGAAAATCGTCAAGTCAGCCAGTTTCGACTTGATACTGCTCGACATCATGATGCCGGATATGGACGGGTACCAGGTACTGGAGCAGTTAAAGTCCGACGACTCACTACGTCACATCCCAGTCATTATGCTGACTGGATTGGCTGACGTTGATAATGCGGCCAGGTGCATTGAGATGGGTGCCGAGGACTATCTGACTAAACCGGTCAAGCCAATATTGTTGAACGCCCGGGTAGATGCCTGCCTTGAGAAGAAGCAACTGCGAGATCAGGAAGTCCTCCATTTACAAAAGATCGAGTCGATTAATGCTGACCTGGAAATAAAGGTTGAAGAAAGGGTCAAGGAGTTAAAGAATTCCAACCAAAATCTGGAAAACCAGATTGCCGAGCGCAAGCTTGCCGAGCAAAAACTAATCCAGCTTAGTCGCCACAACGAGTTGATATTGGAGTCGGCAGGCGACGGAATTTTCGGTATCGATCCACAAGGAAATACAACCTTTGTCAACCGCGCGGCAGCGCTGATGCTTGGGTACGGTCCCGACGAATTGATCGGCGAGTCCTGCCACCCGCTCATTCATCATTCCCATTCCGATGGTTCAACCTACCCCACAGAAGAATGCCCCATCTCCCAAACGCTACTGTACGGGAAGGCAATTCAAACCAGCGATGATGTTTTCTGGCGCAAAGACGGCACGTCCTTCCCAATCGAGTATGTGACTACCCCGGTTATCGAGCATGGGACAGCCCAAGGCGTGGTGATAGTATTTCGTGACGTTACTCAGGCGCGCGCCGCCGAGGAAGAGCGTGCGGCCGAGTTGTCCCGGGCAGCAGATATCCAGACCGGCCTTCTCCCCGAAGCTCTACCGTCACTGAAGGACTACGACTTTCATGCCCTCTGCCTGCCCGCCCGCGAAGTAGGGGGTGATTTTTACGATTGGCAAAAGCTTGATGACGAACGGATATTATCCTTCGTCATCTGTGACGTGATGGGGAAAGGGGTGTCAGCCGCACTGCTCCTGGCGATGATCAGGGCGACTGTTCGCGCCACCAACGCGTCAGAAGGCCCCGCTGCCGTATTGCGGCAAATCGACACCGCTATCGGCGGAGACCTGGACCGGGCCGGCAGCTTCGCCACCCTGGTCTACTGTCAGCTTGATCTTGATCGAGATGAGATCCGCTACGCCGACGCGGGTCACGGCCTGGCGCTGGTGGTACGGGCCGACGGGTCATTCGACCGTCTGGAAGTCCGCAATCCTCCCCTAGGTATGAACCAAAATCAGACATTCCAGGAAGGCATCATAACATTGGGGCAGGGGGACGCTCTGTTGCTTTTCACCGATGGCTTGATGGAAGGCTACTCCCAGGTTTTCAAGGAGCCTTCGACCGAGTTGTCGGGCATTCTCCAATGCTCTGATGCGAAGGCCATTGCCGAGTACGTACTGAACCAGACCTGCCCGGCAAATCCACTTGAGGACGACTTGACACTGGTAGTGGTACAACATCGATCCAATAGCAATGTGAAGGCCCAGAATTGAATTCAGTACGGGATCATAATGCCCACTGAAGCACCGTGGCAACTGGTCGGCACAGTCGGATTGGGCCTATTCGTACTGATGGTGGTCGGGTTTTCTGCCAGTCTCTGGCACCGCCACCACACGCTGACATTGGGGCACATGGAGGCCATCCCAACTCCGCCGGTACATCGCGGTTTGTTGACCCGCCTGGTTACGTCGGGACCGCCTGGCGAGTGGCCTTTACCACGACTCTGGTTATTGCGGATCTTCATCCTGATCAACGTTGCCTTTGCGTTCAACTATATCGGTTACCGATATCTGTTCAGCATTAATTGGGCCCACTGGCCGTTCGCCCTGATCCTGCTGGCGGCGGAAACCTACAGTCTTTTGGGAACGGTGCTCTTTAGCATCGAATCGTGGTTGCTACGGCGGCGGGATACCTCTCCCGTCGAACCTGGACTCACCGTGGACGTCTTTATCACTCGGTACAACGAACCGGTCGAGCTGCTTCAGGAGACGATTCGGGCCGCGGTCAACATTAGCTATCCTCACACCACCTATGTGCTTGACGACGGCGACTCGCTTCAGTTGAAAGAATACGCCGAACAGGGAGGCGCCATACACGTTACCCGGACCGCCGACTGGCAAGGACATGAGCGGTACGCCAAAGCCGGTAACGTCAACAATGCGCTGATGCATTCCTCGGGCGAGTTTATCCTGATTCTTGATGCCGACCAGATGGCATTGCCGCAAATTCTTGACCGAACCCTTGGCTACTTTAGAGACCCCAATGTAGCATTCGTCCAGACCCCGCAATGGTTTTATAACGTGCGAGAGGGCGACCCGCTGGGCTCTCAGGCCAATTTATTCTACGGTCCCATACAGCAGAGCAAAGACAACTGGGGGGCAGCCTTCTTTTGTGGGTCAAATGGCATCCTGCGGCGGGAAGCGTTGCTGCAACTGGGCGTGCGTCAGTACGTCAAAGACCTGCGCAACCGTATGGTACGCGCCTTTGCTGCCTCAAAACAGCTAGTGGATGCCGCTCTAGCCGCTCTGGGTAAGCAACCCGACCCCAAGTTGGCCGGAGCGCTGGCGGAACTGCGGATCGCGCTCAATCAGGCGCGCGCTAGGTTGCGCTCCGGGGATTCTCTCCAGGAAATTACCTGGGAAATACAGCGAGAAGTAGAGCGTATCAGTGGCCCGTTGGTGGACCAAGACTTGGCCGGAATAGAAGCGGAACTGAGGGAACTTTCGGCATTGAGTGAAACTTCGTACGAAACTTCGAGCGAAACTTCGTACGAAACTTCGTCCGAATCGCCAACGCCCATAAACCTGAGGGATCAAGCTTTGGTCCGTCGCCAGTTGGCCTCTCGGGAGTGGACTCCATTGGGTTCTTTGGGCATGATCCGGCAACTCCTGCTGTCCCTGGACCTGGACGTATGGAACCAGGCCCAGCCCATCATGCCCATGGCCACCAACTCCGTAACCGAAGATTTAGCCACGGCCATGCGGCTACATGCGTTGGGATGGAAGTCGGTTTTTCATCGGGAAATCCTGGCGGTCGGACTCGCTCCTGAAGATTTAGGGACATTGATGGCACAGCGCCTTCGTTGGGCGCAGGGAACGATCCAGGTTCTGTTTCTTCAGAACCCCCTTACCCTACGGGGTTTGGGACTAGGACAACGTGTGGCCTACCTCAGCACCATCTGGTCCTATTTCTATGGCTTTGCCGCCGTCGTCTACCTCGCGGCGCCTATGCTTTACCTTTTCCTTGGAGTGACACCAATCACCGACTATTCGGGCGCCTTTTTTTCACGTTTTGCCCCTTACTTTGTGGTGAACCAAGTTGTCTTCGCGTTATACGCCTGGGGACTCCCCAGATATCGCGCCCAGCAAATTAACATGGCCCTTTTCCCAATTTGGATCGACGCGGTCGTCAGCGCAGTGAAGAACATTTATTTCCATCAGCCCTTGAGCTTCGTAGTCACTCCCAAGACTAGAGTGAAGAGCGCATCGTTTCGTTTCGTAACGGTACAGGTTGTATTGATATTCCTGCTAATAGTTGCCGTCATCTATGGATTGCTGGGGCTGGCTCTTGGCCTGCGCCCGGACGGGGTCGCCGTCTTAGCAAATGTTTTCTGGGCTACCTACGGTCTGCTCTTGTTGAGCGTGGTAGTCAGGGCGCTGCTATTTGTTAACAGCGCGGATACCAGCGTCGAGGAACTAAATCGGTTGGGTCTCCCCACTCCGCAAGGGGTTTAACGGGATAGGCTCTGCCTTGAGGGAATATGGATTCGAAGATTGAACGCGGCACCGATGGGTTGGCCATCCTGCATCTGACTGGTAGATTGGATCTGGCTTCGGCCTCCAATTTTAAGGGTCAAGTTACCAAGTTGTTGGAGGATGGCGTTTCAGTTGTCATTCTGTATCTGGCGGAAGTGTCTTTCGTGGATAGCTCCGGCCTGGGCGCTATCGTCGGCGGACTCAAGGCGGCCCGTCAGCGCGGCGGCGACTTACGGCTCGCCGGGGCGCAAGAACAGATGCTGTCCTTGTTGGAATTGACCACCCTGATCTCCGTCCTACGGCCTTACGCGACTATTGAAGAGGCCGCAGCTGGGCATTAAAGCCGATCCGGTAGTCGCGCTCCCTCCGCTCCGGTTGACCGCCACTTCCGAAGAGTTGACGCGCTTTCACGCGTACCTCGAAGAGTTCTGGGGAAAATTGCCTCAGGGTTACTCTTCGGCATTGAACGAGCAGTGGCAGATGTTATTCACTACTGCCGCAGCCGAAATAATATCAAACATAATTACTCATGCCTACGGGAGGTCGGATTGCCCAGGCTGGATTGACTTCCATTTGTCGTTGTACACCGATTGCGTAACCGGGGAATTCACCGATCGGGGAATCTATTGGAACGGCCAACTCGGCCCCAATTTGCCATCCGCTGTGGATATTCCACAAATGGCCGAAAGCGGCCGGGGTATGCATATCATCCAGGCGGCCACCGACGAACTGAAGTACTGGCGTTCCAATGACGACGAGAACCATTGGCTGGTGGTCAAAAAATTCTCCCAGTGAATCAAATCACCAACCCAATCGTGGCTTTTTCGCCCGACCAGATCGCCCGGCATAAAGTTAAAAAGGCAGTCCCTTAATCTCCGACCTGAGCCGGTGCGACAGCTCCGGGCCGATTGCTTCAGAGAGACCGTCAATCACCTTTTTGGCTCGGGTTTTCCCGTCGCATCCCGGCTGGCCCCACTGGGCAGCTATCTCTCGGAGGGTTCAGGCTTCGTCCAGAAACCCCAGCATGCTGAGAGTATGGCCAATACGCCAGATCGCCTTATTCATCGTGTGCCGATGTGCTGAACGGTCTGCCCGCCAACCTCATCCAGTGAGTGAAACTGGCTACGGTGTATTTCACCATCATCAATCCGGCCAAGGCCCCTACTCCATCGGTTAGAATGTCCAGGGTCGAAGGTTCCCTCCCTGGCACGAAAGACTGGTGATACTCGTCGGATATTCCATAAATCACCGCTAAGACCACCACCGCCATTGCCCACCGAAGGGATCCACCGGTTGATGTCCGCCAGCTCCAAATGCTAATTTGCAGCAGAGCAGCCAAAATGCCGTACATTACCAGGTGTCCGATGATGCTCAACAACTGCCCCAACCAGACTAACGCCGACAGCGACTGATTGACTTCTTCCGGAGACAAAGACGACGCCCGAAAGATGAATGCCATCCAGGCCAGGGCTGCCGTAGGGAATATGAGGCGCGCCACCCAGCGAATTAGCCTTCGACGGTTCACTGCTATGTGCCCGCTTTAGCCCGTGGGAAATTAGTAGCTACCAGTCACCCGCCGCTGTCTGGAGTGTTGAACTGCACCAGAATTCCGTCGGGATCTTGGACGTAGATGCTACGTATCTCTCCCTGAGCGTTGGTGAACGACTCCAACGGCCCGGCGAGTTCTACACCCTTGGCCCGCAATTCTTCGGCAAGCCCTTTAACGTCTTGAACCCCAAAGGACAGGTGGCTAATGCCAACTTCGTCTAGCTTGATTGGCTGCCCGTCCGGTTCATCTCCGGGATGGCAAGTCAGAGTCAAGGTGGGCGTGGAGCCTTCGCCAAAGCTAAGGCTGACCCATCGGCGGGCTTGACGAACACGCCTGTAGTTGTGGGAACGCCCGCTCTCGGTGGGGTCGGTCATGCGGTCGCCCAAGACCTTCATTCCCAAAATATCCCGATAAAAGGCTAGGGATTTATCCATGTCTCGGACGCAAATTCCGATGTGAGTGACGCAAGTTGCTTCCATGGGTATCACTCCTGAAGAAAATTACCCGAATTTGGCTTTTCTGTGTAGTGGATGTTTCGGCAGAGCCATCCCGCAGAGCCATCCCGCAGAGCCATCCCGCAGAGCCATCCTAAGGTAGGCAATGTAAGTTGTCAAAGGGAGAGTCGGAACGAGGTAAGCCAAGTGCAAAGTCTTCGAAACAATCCCGAAACCCACGCATGGTTCGACATGCTCAGGATCAACGCTTAAGAGGCCCGGCCCAAATTTACGGTTGCGGTGATTGGAACACCGCTTTATGATAACTAGCAAACCTGAGTCGTGAGTCAAAAACTCAGAGACTAATTTCCGGTTGCCGGGTAATGCCGTTATAACAACCGATGCAGAGGCGTGAAATCATAAATGGCAATAACACAGCATGACCTTAGCTATTACCTGAATACTGCACGGGAACTGGCCGAGCGCGTGGCCGAAAATGCAGACCGCATTGGCCGTGAGTGTCAAATACCCACTGAGTTGGCTGCCGAAATGGCGGACAAGGGCTTTTTTAGGCTTCTGTTACCCCGTAGGCTGGGGGGCGCGGAGTTGGAGCATCCCGACTTTCTCCGGATACTTGAGATATTTGCGGCGGCAGATGGCAGCACCGCCTGGACTCTCAATCAGAATAATGTTTGGTCTACCAATTCAGTGAGGCTGTCGGACAAAACGGCCCAAGAAATCTGGTCCGAGCAACGGACAGTGGTGACCAACGGCCCACCCACATCATCGGCGGTGGCCGTCCCGGTGGAGGGAGGATACAAGCTCAGCGGGCGTTGGTTTTTTAGCAGCGGTAGTTCCCATGCCACCTGGATTGGGGCCCTTGCTCCCGTCCGACCAACCGGAAAACAGCCAACGGACAGCGAAGATTATCGAGTCCTGCTCTTGCCCAAAAGCGAAGTGAATTTCTTGCCCGACACTTGGGAAGTTAGTGGTTTACGTGGCACCGCAAGTTTCGGCTTTGAAATCAACGATGTGTTCGTCCCCAACGATAGAACCTACGAGCAGAACGGTGATCCGTTAAATGGCGGCCCCTTATATTGTATTCCCAGGACATTGTTGTTTGCCTGTGGGTTCTCCACGGTGGCTCTGGGCATCGCCCGTGCCAGCCTGACGACGGCAATTAATCTGTCTAGCACCAGAACCCCGGCCCGAGTTATAGGGTTGATGCAAGAGCAAAAGACCACGCAGAGACTAATTGGTGAGGCCGAGGCCATTTTGCGCTCAGCCCGCGCCTTTCTTCAACAGAGCGCTTCGGCGGTGTGGCAGAGCGCTTGCAAGACCCAGACATTATCGACTGAGGAGCGCGTCAACCTTAGATTGGCCAGCACCCATGGCATACGGCAGGCGGCTCAGGTGGTCGATATTGCCTACGGCCTGGTCGGGTCGGGTTCAATTTTCCCCACCAATCCAATTCATCGCAGATTCCAGGATATTCATGTAATTACCCAGCATATTCAGGGCCGTCCTACGCATTACGAAACTGCCGGCCAATTTTTGCTGGGCCTGGAGCCGGAAGGCAATTACTAAAAATGAGGCGTCCAACTGGTGCTGGACGCCTCATTTTCTGATAGATCCAAGATGGATTGGTAGCTGAAAGCTTAGTCCGCGATCAGCCCTTGTTCTATGGCTTTCAAGCGGAGTTCGCCCGCGCTCTCCATCTGAGCCAGGACGTCTTCAGTGGCGGCTCGTACCTTTTCAGGGTCAAGTGATGCCGCCTGGTCGGGGTATCCCGCCTCTCCAATCAACTGCTGCCCTTGTTCTCGAATTTGCTCCAGGCTCCAAGAAACTTGGCCCCCAATGTCAGACAGGCCATCGGGAAACTCGACGTGTGATCCGCCGGCTCCGAGTTTGTCATAGCCACCCTTGTGCCAATGACCGCGCGGGCCATGAGGGTCAAAGCGTATAACTTCGTCACCCTTTACTTCAACGCCAAAGGTTGGCCCTCCCATTTTGCTTTTCAGGCACCTCACGGGCCATAGATATAGCTTTACATCACCCGATTCGGTCAACGGACGAACTAACACCTTTCCCAAATACGATTCGCCATCTAGCATAGTACCCATGAGAAATTCCTCCTAGATCATATTAAGAGCAAGCTCTATTGAACAGTATATTAACACAAGAACAGTATCTGCGAGTATAGGGGCAATCCAATTCACATGGTCTATTCATCAAGTATTGGGAGTAGCAAAGCAGGCGGCTCCCTGGATATAGGATGAAGTGGAGGGAGGATGCGTATGCCAATGGCCCAGAGCTATCACACCGGCTCAGGACAGAGATCAGATAACTGCCTCAGTCCTGCGCTTTGTGGGCTTGTTAGGTGCACACACTCTGGCAGGCTCAACCCGGGGCCGCTACCCTGTCGGGATGATACGTCTGCCCAATATCCTGAGCTTGCTGGCTATGTTCTCGGTGATCGGAACTGCCTGTACCCAGACCGACCTCCCATATGCCACTGTCCAACCCAGTCCCAGCGCTAAGGCCCAAGTAAAGACTTCGACGATTGCTCCGGCCCGACCAACACCGACGATGCAGCCATCAGCAGACTCAGATAGGCCGAGCCTCCCTTTGAACGTTGTACCGCCAACGTCGACACCGTCAGCGACCCCTAATTTGTCGGCCGAGATCATTCCGCCAGCAACGCCGCCGAACTATGCCCCCCAACCCGCTTGCCGATCGAGCCAGTTGCCAACCACAACCCGGCAACCAACTGTGTTAGCAATCCAAACCCTGAATTCACCGCCCACATCAGCGATCTGAACAAGGTCGAGTTCATTTCGCCCACCATCGTCGCCAGCGGCAACTGGCTCAAGAACCGGTCGTATCTGGTGATCACCTAGGACGAGAACCGGCAGACTTATGAAGTGCCGGTATATACCCCATCGGATGCCACATTAATTGGGATAACCTACTATCTACAGCCGATGCAAGACCCGCAGGGCAATTGGGTCGATGTTCCTCAGTATGACGTCAGGTTTCAAGTTAGCTGCGAAGTGACTTACGGTTTCGATCACTTGTGGAGGCTACCAGAATTGATGGCATCGCTAGCTCCCCGACAGCCCACCACATCAACTCGCGATGCAGAAGTATCGACACACTTGTCGGTCAAGGCAGGTGACCTCATTGGCTATACTACCGGCACCATTGTGGCCCACACTTGGGATTTCTATCTCAGCAATACTTCGAAACACAATCGGTTTGCCAACCAGGCTCGCTACGTCAATTCCGGCGATCTACAGAAGCTGCTGACCGCCGACTGCCCCTATGGATATTTCAGCGAAGCGATGGAAGCAGAGTACTACGCCCGGTTCGGCGATCGGTCCGGGCAGGACGGGCCGGGCACCTGCGACATCAGTCCCGACCGGATAGGGACTATCGCGGGAGGCTGGTTCAAGCAGCGGTTCGAAGCGGACGCTATTCCCGAAGGGGAAGTTGGATGGGGAATGGCAATAGTCGAGGGGGCCGATGGAGAAGTCCAGGTCAACGACGAGCGACACACGGTGCGCGCCCAGCACGGCGACCGTACCTACGCCGACCCCAAGACGGTAACCGGCGAACACTGCTATCAATATAACCGACAACCAATCGAGTATGCCTACCTAAAGCTGCTAAACGATATGGAGCTGGCAGCGGCTTTTGGCGCCGGGGAATGCCCGGCCCAGATGCCAAACGAATACAGCGTCTATTACCGATAACCGCCGGTCGGCTTCGCTCTCTTCCTTCGCCGCTGCGTCACCGCCGCATTGATGCAATATCAATCTAGCTCAAAAGATTTGTGAAAACCAGTGACGCACCTGTCGTCCATAAGGACGCACGTCCTTGTGTGAATCCTGGGCGCTCACATAAGTCAGCCCCAGCATGAAGGATCGCTATTAGACCGAGAATGTAGTCAGATTAGCACTAACCCCAAAATTACGAATATAGAGTACCAATTAACTCCAAATAGATTACAAATTATGACTATTTTGTTATAATGCAAGGCATTGATATGAACAATCCGCCGCCTATGTTATGACAATCTATCTGTTCCTGCCGCTACTCGCTTTCTTGGTTAACGCGATACTGGCCCCAATAGTGCTGTGGGGCCATGCCAGGCAACAGACTCACCGCGTTTTCGCTTTGTTTTTGGTCAGCATGGCGTTGTGGGGCGGGACCATCTTACTGATGCGCTCCTCTACCACCCTGGAACAGGCCTTGTTCTGGGACAAGCTGGCATTCATAAATTTTGCTCTGATCATCGTCTTCTTTCTGCACTTCACCTATCATTTCTCCGAGCGGCGTATTTCCCGAACCGTATACGCCGCTAGCTACGCGATCATTCCCATCGTCGGGGTGCTGGCTTTCGCTGGTCTATTGGCCGACGGAATGCAGATCAAATTCTACGGATACGCACCGGTGCCAGGAGCACTGCTCCCAATGTACCTGGTGCTGACTTATTCAGGCATCTCACTGGCATTGTGGAATCTAATATCGGTCTACCGGCGGCCTACTTCTCAGGCCCAAAGGAACCGGGCGGGCTACCTGATCACCGCCACCTGCTTCTCTTTGCTAGGTGCCACCACTGATTTGCTGCCATTGTTGGGACTAGCCATCTATCCTTTGGGCATTGTGGGCAATGTGCTATTCGCGGTGTTGGCCAGCGTCACCATCACCCGACACCGCCTGCTGGATATTCATGTTGCATTGCGACGGGCCATCGGGTTCTTGCTGGTAATCATTTTAGTCGCTGGATTGTACGTCCTGGCTTCTCTGGTTATCCAACGAGCTTTCGGCAACAATTTCCTGACCGCATCCTTCAGCATCGGCGTCGGACTTATGGTGGTGGGATATCTGATATTCTCTCCCTTATTGGGAAAGGTACAAGACGGTATTGACCGCGCTTTCTTGAGAAAACGGTGGGGGCCACTGCAAGAGCTGCTGCAGTTCACCACTGAGACCAAGACCATGACCGATTTGAACACTCTAGCAACCTCGTTCTTGCAACTGGTGAAGGGAGCAATGGGTGCCAAAGTGGTGGCGCTGCTCCTGTCTAGTCAGGACGACGAGCCATCTTGGACCTCCATAATTGTGGGCTCCGACGCCCGGATTTCAACCTCCCTGGACGGTAAAAGTCTCTGGTTACGGCGGTTGGCAAACGAAGACCGCGCCTGCCTGGCCGAAGAGATGTTCTCCTGGCCGGAATGGCAATACGCGCCAAGCACGGTAAGGGCGCAGGTTCAAGACTTGAATATCAAAGTGTTCCTTCCTCTACGCTATAGAGGGGAGATGAGCGGCCTCTTGCTGCTGGGGTCCAAAACCTCACGCCGAGGTTACTCTTTGGAAGAACTGGACTTATTGGAGGCGGTGGCCCTACATGCTGCCGCAACCATGGCTAACGCTCGCCTTTATGAAGAGCTACGCATTCAACTGAGAGAATTGAAAGAAACCCAAGCCCAACTGGTTCAATCTGGAAAACTAGCTTCGATTGGGACATTGGCCGCAGGAATCGCCCATGAAATCAATAATCCCCTTTTTGCCATTTCCGGGATGGCTGAATTGCTGCTTTCCAGTCCGGAGCGGCACCTGAAGTCCGATGAAGCAACGGAGTATGTAACGGTAATTTCCAACATGTCCGAACGAATCGCCAAGGTCGCGCGGGGCATGTTGGTCTTCTCTCGAAACGATGATGTTGCCATTCCAGTGTGCCTGAATGATATCGCCAATGACACCCTGCGTCTGATGGAACACAAGCTAAGATCAAATGGAACCAGCGTGGTGCGAGAGTATTATGCGGACCTGCCCCCCACCAGGGTGGTAGCTAATCAGCTACAACAGGCTTTGATGAACCTGATAATTAACGCCGGCGACGCAATGGGAGGGGCGGGGACTTTGACTTTGCTCACCGGCGTCTCTGGAGGCCAGGTCTTGGTTTCCTGCACCGATACGGGCAGCGGTATCTCAAAAGAGGCCATGGCCAACATTTTCGACGCTTTCTTCACCACCAAAGCGGTGGGCCAGGGCACCGGGCTGGGCCTGTACATCACCCACCGCATAGTCGAAAATTTTGGCGGAGAAATCAAGGTTGTGAGCCAAGTGGGAGAGGGGACAACGTTTACGATCTACCTGCCTATATGTTCAGTCGAGAGCGACAACCTGGATGCAGTCGACCCAATTTCGTTGACCGAAACCAACCAGATGCCGGTTTCTCGAGATCGTTCAATGCAGCCCACCGGAATCTCTAGACTCGATTCGCGCCGCAGCCCATGAGTCAGCTAGGGTGTCCAATATACACATACGAATCTCGCTCAAAACACACCCCTCTCACACACCATTAGGGCTCCATTTAGTGTTTAATATATTGAATCAAGAGAAGCACTGTGTTGATATAGATTGAAAATTGCGCGGAAATGGTGGTAAAATTCACCAATATTCACAAATATATGGTAATGTCGTTAGACTGCGTCTCTATGAGATGAGCATTTATGACTAAAATACTCCTTGTCGATGATGACCCGCCAATGGTGGGTTTCTTGGAGCGTCTTTTCATAGACTCCGGGTACCAGGCACTCTGCGCCTTTGATGGCATGACCGCACTCCGGGAATTCTTCACCACACGCCCCGACGTGGCCATTGTTGACCTGTTGATGCCCCACATGGACGGATTTGAACTGTGTCGGCGTATCAGAGAAATCTCCCACATTCCGATCATAGTCCTGACCGGTCTGGAGCAGGTAGGGGAAAAGGTCAACGCCTTTAACGCCGGCGCCGATGACTACGTCGTCAAACCAGTGAGTGGCCGGGAACTCCTGGCCAGGGTGGAAGCATGTCTGCGCCGTTCCCAATGGCCTCCGTCCGCCGAGTCTGCTCCCATATACTCCGACATGCACCTGACCGTCGTTTTCACCCGTCGAGAGGTTTTTGTAGACGGTGAGCTCAAGGACCTGACTCCAATTGAGTATTCCCTGTTAAGCTTATTCGTGCAACGGCCCGGTGAGGCTCTATCTCTAGAGTACCTGCTGACCAACGTTTGGGGGCGAGATTACGAGACCTTCGACCTGGTGAAGTGGCACATCAGTAATTTACGCAAGAAACTAAAATCTGGGCCCGACGATAGTGGGGATGAAGATTCTTCGTTCATCGTAACGGTTCGCGGCTACGGATACCGCTACAAGGCGCCCACTGAGTAAGTCTGGCAGTCAGACTCCCCTTTCTGGAAAAGACTATCTCCTACAAACCATCTCCAGCCCTGAACCGATCAAACCCGGACGATGCGTTAACCCCACCCAGCCAGACCTACCCGCCGCCAACCCTCTGGTAGGTAATGGTACTGGTAACCGCGCTCAACTTAGCCTGGACTTCAACCCCCGCAGGTAGGTTCACCTTGATCCTCACTGGATAGCTGACCACGCCTCGCTCCGTACGCGGTTCTTCGGCCACCCGTATCAGGGTGCCTTCAAATTCTTGACCTGGCATTGAGGCGATGCTGATTTTTGCAATATCGCCTTCGGCAACGAAGGGTATATCAATGGCATCCAGCAGACCGTCCACTTCCAGTTCAGCAGTATCTATTATTTCAATGACCCGGGACTTATCATTCACCTTGTCTTCCACTTCCACGTTGACCAGAAATATTATCCCGGCAAAGGGCGCACGAACTGCGGATCCTTCCAATTCTTTTAGGGCGTCGTCAACCGCCGCCTGTGCCGCCGCCGCCGCCGCCGCTTTCACGCCAACATCCAGCAGGTCTGGGCCGTCGGTCAAGTCAGCCAACTTTTCCCGGGCCACCGAAAGAGCCTTTTCCCGGATCGCCAACTCGGCCTGGTCTGGGCCGATCATCTCTTCTTCCAGATCGATCACCGCTTGGGCCAAGGTGGCTTCGGCGCTTTCCACCGCTGCCAGACGCTCCTGCAGGATCAGGGACTGGCCCACCGAGTCTCCAACGTCGCTCAAATCGTCCCGAGCCACCGCCAAGGCTGCCTCCGCCTGGGCGACCGCCGCCTGAGCATCCTGCAACAGCAAATCCCGATCATTTTCCAAATCGGCCAGGGCTTCTTCAGCCTGCTTCAAATTGGTCGTAGCCTCTTCAAATGCGTCCCGCAATCTCTGTAGAAGCTCCAGGTCGATTCTCTTTTCATTTTCGACATCTCTGGTGGGTATTCGCAGAAAGTCATTCAAGTTAGCCTCGGCCAAATCAAAGGCCGCTGCAGCGGTGGCCCTGGCCAGACGAGCATCGGCTAGGGATCCTTCAAAATCAGAATTGAAGTTAGCCAGCTTTTCCCTGGCTACTTCCAAAGCCGAATCTTTGGTTGACACATCTTCAATCGCGGCGGCAAGGTCACTGACCTGGTCTCGGTCATAGTAACCCAGTTGCTCACTGGCGTTATCCAGGGCCACCTCTGCAGTTACTTTGGCAGTCATTCTGGTAGCTAGAGTCTGTTGGTAGTCCCGTTGGTGGTCCTGAAAATTCTCCTGGGCGTCATCCGCTTCCTTCTGGGCTTTGGCGATTTTCGATTCAAATTCAGCCTGCTCCAGAGGCGTGTTAAAAAACTCCTCCTTAGCGGCCTCCAAAGCGTCCTGAGCCGCGTCCAGATTAAACTGGGCCGTGGCTAGTTTCTGTTCCAGGGCAGTTACCGTAAGATCATTGAGACGGGCCAAAACCTGGCCCGCCGACACCCGTTCTCCTCCTTGCACCAGCACTTCACCCACTTCGCCGGTGGTATCAAAGGTCAACTCCACCCGATTGGGAAAAGCCAACCTGCCATTGACTAGAATCTCTCTGCTGGCAGGCTGTTCCTGGGCAGATACGCTGCCATTTCCATTAGTGACAGCCGGTTCCTCACCGCCGCCAAACAAGGTGGACACTCCGAATATCGCCGCGATTATAATCACAACCACGGCAGCCAGTCCTCCCCACTGCCAGGGCCTCAACATACTCATAACTATTGCTCCAATCCTCGGGCTAAATATTACTTCTTCGCTACTTTATGCTGCGTAATTCCTTTGAATAGCGCACTCGGTGAATTGCGCACCCCGTGAATGGGGCACCCGGTGAATAGCGCACCCCGTGAATAGGGCACCCGCCTAATCGGCGTTCTCCAACTGGTCGCCCAACGCTGGCCGGGCCGACAAAACACGACCCACCATTGAACTCGCCCAGCTGCCCAATCCAGGCAAGCTCACGTGCATGACTGTATAAATAACCGGCACCACAATCAGGGTCAGGAACAAGGAACTAATCAAACCGCCAATTACCACCGTGGCCAGTTCAGCGCCAATTATGTCACCATCTCCGTTTGAAGAGAGGGCCAAGGGAAACAACGCAAAGGTGGTAGTTAAAGCGGTCATCAGAATAGGGCGCACGCGGGTACGGCCACCCTCAATTAAGGCGTCATAAACCCCCATACCGGTTTGCCTGAGCTGCTCGACAAATGTGATGAGAACAATAGCGTTGGTCACCACCACTCCAATTAGCAGCAACAACCCCATTAACGCTGAAAGGCTCAGTGTACGGTCGGTAATTGCCAGGGCGCTCAGCGCTCCCACAATGGCCAGCGGCAGGCTCAGGACCACAATAAAGGGGTCTCGCAGCGAGCCCAAGCTGGCAACCATAACCAGATAGACTAAGATCACCCCCACAATCATGGCGGTGAAAACATTCTGGAAACCTTCATTAATTTGCTCAAAGATTCCACCGGTCTTGATGTCAACTCCGGGAGGCAGGTCAATGGAGGCGATAACTTCGTTGACCAGAACACCAACGGCGCCAGTATCCACGGCGGTAATCTCACCGGTTATGGTAGCAGACCGCTCCAGGTCAAACCGGCTGATACTGACCGGGCCCTGCTCAATGCCAATCTGGCTAATTGAACCAAGTTTGACGGTTCCAAACGGCCCTTCAATATCCAGGTCCTTCAATTGATCAATATCTTCCGCATCCTCAGGCCGACCCCGCACCACAATGTCCAGAGTCAAATCCTGCAGGTCAACCTCGCCAACCTTGGCGCCGACCACAAACTGGTTCAGCTGGCGTCCCACTTCAAAGGCGGTCAGTCCAAATTCCGCAGCGGCATTCGGGTCTACATTGATTGTTACTTCATTCCGGGCGTCCGAAACGTCGCTGCTGACATTTATCACTCCGTCGACGGCCGCCAACTTAGCTTCCAATTCCCTAGCAACCGCAGACACATCGGTAAAATTGCTGCCAAAGACCGTAATCGCCAGCCCACCGGAGGGCGGCCCATTGGATAATTCTGCTACTGAGATGGTTACGCCATCGGTAACCGGCATCTGCGCCCGTAACCGGTCCGCAATATCCAGGGGCACATCCGGCGAAAGCTTGGTGAAGTATCCCGCGAGATGAAGTCCCCCTCCTCCTGCTCCTGGTCCAAACTCGTCGGAGCCGCTGCCCAGGGTTCCCTGGTAGACTTCAACATGCCCTTCCTGGCGGAACTGCTCCAAAACCGTTTCCACCTTGGCTACTTCAGCGAAGGTCTGGCCTACCGAAGAACCGAGAGGCAGCTCAATATCAATGGTTAAGAATTGGGGCGTGCCCGCCGGAAAGAAGGTTACTGGTATCACCAGAACCAAGAACAAACTTGCCACAGTTACAACAATCGCTCCAGCCAGAGTTGGCAATTTGTGGCCAAGGGTCCAGGTCAAGATTGGCGTATAAATACGCTGAATAATTGTGTCATTGCTACGATCACCAGCCGTGCCATCCACTGGAAAGTCGCCTTCCCGCATCAAGAACACGCCCAGCACTGGCACCGCGGTAACCGCCACCAGGGTTGAAGCCAGCAGAGCAAAGCTGACCGACATGGCGAAGGGAGTGAAGAACTCGCCCACCAGGCCAGGGATGAACGCCAGGGGAACGAACACCACCACCGTGGTCAGGGTGGAAGAAACAATGGCGGCCCCAACCTCCCGGGTACCGTCTATGGCCGACTGGAAACGGTCTTCGCCCCGCTGCATGTGCCGGTACATGTTCTCTAAAACCACAATGCTATCGTCCACGACCCGTCCCACGGCAATTGCCAGACCGGAAAGACTCATGAAGTTGAGCGATAGACCCGCCGCGCCCATAATCAGTACACCGGTCAAAATGCTCAAGGGGATAGATACGCCGATGATGGCCGTGGGGCGCAACGTTATGCCCATGCCTCGGAGCAGAGTGGGGCGGGTGTTAAGCAAAAATATGAAGACTGCGCTGATTGCGAATAAGAATCCCAGCAGCCCCTCTCGCAGCAACCCGGAAAGCTGCTCTTCAACCTCCGGGCCGTCGTTCTGGAGGATGAGAATATCGATGTCATCGGGCAGCCCCTCAATCTCGTCCAGAGCCTCCAACGCCGCTGAGGTGACATCCACCGTATTGGCATCAGGATCTTTCAGAACCACTAAATTCAGGCTGGGCTTGCCATTAGTGCGGGAAATGCTGGCGGAGTCGGCCGCGCCAAATTCCACCTCAGCCACATCACGCAGCTTGACCGCACGGTCTCCGCTATGGTCAGTGACAGTGGCTGGCTCCCCGCCAAGAAGGGGACGCTCAAAGCCCACCGTTAGATTGCGGATATCTTCCAAATTGCCAAACTCATGGGTGGCCCGAATTGCGAAGCTAGCTCCGTCCTGGTCGATATCGCCAGCAGGGAAGCTGATGTGGTTTCCCTGAATAGCGTCGGAAACCTGAAGCATCGAGAGGCCCAAGTCCTCCAGCTTTTTAGTGTTCACAGTTACGGTTACTTGTTCGTCAACTTTCCCACCAATGTTGACTTCAGAAACTCCATCAATTCGGTCAATACGGGGAATGATTATGTCATCCACAATGCGTTGCAGAGAGGGTATGTCTCGGTCACCCAGGACGCTGAGCTGGAGCACCGGGAATGTGTTGTTGTTGATGCGGCTAACCACCGGGTCTTTAACTTCATCCGGGAAGTCAATGCCGTTGATGTTGCTCTCAATTGTGCGCTCGGCTTCCTTCATGTCCTCGCCGAAGTCGAAGGTCAACACCACCACCGAGACATTCTCGGACGAAGTCGACTCAATGTCCTTCAGCCCTTCAATCCCGTCAATAGCTTCTTCTATGGGTTCGGTGACTTCCCGCTCAATGGTCTCCGGATTTGCGTTGGGGTAGACAGTGAAAATAGTAATGTTAGGGAACTCAATATCTGGGAACAGCTCTCGCTGCAAGTTCTGGTAGACGTAGACTCCACCAATTAGAATCAAAATGATCACTAATATGGTTACGGAACGCCGCTTCAGGGCCAGGCCAGTCAAAAATGTCACCGGTTAGTTCTCTCCTAGATAATCGTGTCGGCATTCAAATCGCCGGTCAAAACAAAACATAGGCCCTTCCAATCAATTTGGCCTATCCTAACCTGAAACCCGGTGTCTTCCATCGGAAGAACGGATGAATTGTACTAGGTCAAACGGCCTACCACCGTTCCATCCGCATTCCAGCCAATCTCCAGGTCCAGACGCTGGTCAGGCGTCCGGCGGCGAAGCGGTGAGCTTCTTGGCGCTGTCTGCCGACGCCCGATGCAGCAACTCCATGCCTCGCACCACGGTTTCCAACTCTTCGGCGCTCAGACATCCCGCCAGTTCAACAATGTGCAGGCGGCTGATACTCCAGAATTTTTCCACCGATTGCTGACCCTCCGGCGTAAGTTGGCAGATGACCACCCGTCGGTCATCCGGGTCTAGCGTCCTTTCCACCAGTTTCTTTTCTACCAAACGGTCAATGATGCTGGTAGAAGCGGAAAAAGTGCTGCCCATATAGGCTGACACGCTGCCCATTCGTTGCGGCCCCTGGTGCAACAGGCCCAGAATCTTGATCTGCGGAATGGTCAGGTCCAACCCTTCCCATTCCGCCACCGGGCGGCAGTGCATCTCCTGGTTGATCTGCTGCACCAAGTCCACAAAACGGTCAATTAGTCGTTGTCTTTCAGTTTCCTGCATATCCCACTAATATTTCACATTATGCTAAATATATTAGTGGCACGAAACATCATTAGTCAATAACTTGGTGGTACCAAGTTGCGAACTTTTCATCTGTCTATGCTCTCGCTCTTCTATGCTCTTGCCAAGAGTATTCTGGCAATTGGGAAGTTGATGGAGTAGACTTCTTCTAGCCATTGAGCACGGACATTGCGTGCAAATTGCCGGACAGGATTGCATCACTGTCGGGACAAATCTAAGGAGTCAAAAAGCATGAAATTTGGGCTGTTTTCCCACGTTCCATGGCCCGAAGGCGCCGACCCAAAGCAGTTGATGGACCAGATGATTGCGCAGGCCGTTTCCGGAGAAGAGTTAGGATTTGACTGTGTCTGGCTGGCCGAGCATCACTTCTCCCGCTACGGACTAAGCTCGTCGCCGCTGGTGCTGGGCGGGGCCATTGCGGCCCGCACCGAGAAAATCCGCATCGGCACCGCGGTGCTGGTGCCCACGCTGCACAACCCGGTGCGCTTGGCCGAAGACACCGCCATGCTGGATACGATCAGCGGCGGACGCTTGGACGTGGGTTACGGCCGGGGGGCGGCCAGCTACGAATACGCCGCCTACACCGTAGACCAGAGCACCAGCCAGCAGCGATTCCAGGAGGCCATCCGAATGGTGGACGGCCTGTGGACCACGCCCGAATACACCCACCAAGGGCAGTTTTACAGCGCCCACAAGGTGAACCTGGTGCCGCCGCCGATTCAGAAGCCCCATCCCCCAGTGTACATTGGAGCTAGCCGCACCGAGGAGACCCTGCAATTTGTGGCATCCACCGGGCATTCGCTGTGCGTGGGAGTGGTGCTGGATATTCCCGACGCCATGAGCCTAGTCAATCGCTTCGACGCCATATCCAAGGAGTCTGGCCACAACGTGCCTATGTCCGGGATACCTTTCCACCGCTACTTTTACGTCGCCGAGACTGAGGATCAGGCTCGCCGGGATACCAAGGCAGCGATGGACTGGGTGGCCGATGTCGGACAGTGGCGGCGGGCCTTCAAGGAAGGCAGCGAGGTGCGTGGCAAGTTGGCCGATTGGCGCAAGGAGCGCACCGAGACGCCGCCCAACTACGACTACCTATTCGAGAACCGGGCCATTATCGGGTCGCCCGACCAATGCATCGCCAAGATCAAGGCGTTGGAGGCTCAGGGCATTGGCTACTTTGTCTGCAACTTCTTCTTTGGGGACATGCCCCACGAAAAGGTAATGCAGTCGATGAAGCTATTTTCCAAAGAGGTGATGCCAGCGTTTGGGTGAGTGGATCCGAAAAATCAGCTAAAGCAATCGCCATATCCGCAAATAATTGTTTGGCTCAACCGGTAGGTATCTGATCGTAACCCTCTGGTCTATTCAAGAGGGACCAGCCCTGTTTGTAAAACATTGACAGTGGATGGGCTGACCCTTGGGGAAACCCGGCGTCAACTAGAATATGATACAGTTCTGTTCCATCCACTTCCGACCTCTGCGCATGGCAGACCGCCATGAAGTCATAGAATAATTCCCAATCAGCGGGTTTGGGGGACTGTTTGTTGACACGATTCGCAAAGCGGTCAAAAAACAACTGACATTTAGGTGACAGCTTGGGTTTGCTTACCATTCTACTTTTCTCTCTCTGACTTGATTCGGGTTAACTTCTACTCAACAGTATGCTCAAAAGTACGGCCATCTATGGACTGAGCCTCGGCTGGATTGCTGGCTACTAATCCCATCACCGTAGCCAGTCCGATGACCATTCCTGCTGTAGCAAATCGCCCTACTTGCACGGGTGGTCCCGCAAGTCAGCAATTCTAATTATGGCAATTCGACCCCGCGTATCGGCAGAAAATCGCTCCTCTGAACCCATCACTCGTATCTGTACAAGAGGGCC
>MUCJ01000006.1 GCA_002816715.1 SAR202 cluster bacterium Casp-Chloro-G3
CGCTCCTCTGAACCCATCACTCGTATCTGTACAAGAGGGCCGTGACGGGGTGAATACCGACATTAACCCCATAATTAGAATTGCTGGCCGTTATTATTCAAAGGCAGGTTCTTAACTGGGAACCCTCTGGCGGGAACCACCACCAGACTGGGCAGAGGAATTACTAACCGTAAATGCACCAACCTAGGCGTCTTTGTTCAAGTTCTCCAGGAACTCCTTATTGGTACTGTATTTGGCCAACCGTTCCAGCACTCTCTCGGTAGCATTACCAGAGGAAGAACCATCGTTAGAAATTAGCGAAATCATTCTTCGCAGCAGCCAAATTTGCTTCATCCCTTCTTCGTCGTACAGCAACTCCTCCCGGCGGGTGCCGCTACGCACGATATCGACAGCTGGGAAGAAACGCCGGTCGGCCAGCTTGCGATCCAGATGAAGCTCCATATTGCCGGTGCCTTTGAACTCTTCGTAGATTACTTCGTCCATCCGGCTGCCAGTATCAACCAGGCAAGTGGCGATGATGGTCAAACTGCCGCCGCCTTCAATATTGCGCGCCGCGCCAAAGAATTTCTTGGGAGGATACAAAGCGATTGGATCTATACCTCCCGACAGGGTGCGACCGCTGCTGGGCACTGCCAGGTTGTAGGCACGGGCGAGCCGGGTAATGCTATCCATGAGGATTATCACGTCCCGTCCGGTTTCCACCAGACGCTTGGCCCGCTCCAGGGCCAGTTCTGCCACTCGGCACTGTTCTTCGACCGACTCGTCGAAGGTAGACGCGAACACGTCACCGTGAACTGCCCGGCGCATATCGGTTACTTCTTCCGGGCGCTCCCCAATTAGCACAACCATCAGCACCGCTTCGGGAAGGTTGACGGATACGCTGTGGGCGATCTGTTTCACTATGGTAGTCTTGCCCGCCTTGGGAGGAGAAACCACCAGTCCTCGCTGCCCAAGACCGATGGGGGAGAACAGGTCAATCATGCGAGTGGACAGATTGGTGCTGTCGGTCTCCAGAGTCACCATCTGGTCTGGGAAGACCGGGGTCAGGTACTCAAACTGGGTCCGAGAACGGGCGTGAACCTGGTCCGGTTCCATATCATTGACTTTTTCCACCCGAACCAGGCCAAAGTAACGCTCACCCTCTTTGGGCGGACGCACCTGGCCGGTGACCGTGTCGCCGGTCTTGAGGCCAAATCTACGGATTTGCGACTGGGAGATATAAACATCCCCCGCTGCCGCATGGTAGGACATTTGCCGCAGGAATCCGTAGCCCTCGTCCATAATTTCCAGAATGCCGGAAGCGACGAGACATTGCTGGTTTGACGCCATCTGGAAAATGCGGTTCAGCACCTCTTCTCGACGTAAATTGCTGAGCGCCGCGCCGTCATCCAGCCCGACCAGGTGAGCCACTTCCAAGAGTTCGTCTTTGTTTTTGGCGCCTAGCACCGCTACGTCCATAGCCTGCTGAGTGGTAGTTGTCATTGCCATGTTCACCTCATTAATGTGTGGAGATCTGCTCGCGCTTTGTATTTGAAATTCAGGGAGCAGAGAATAGTTACTTCATTGCATCCCGAGTATCCCGAAGATTGTGCGTATCCCAAAAATTACGCCCAATTTATCGAGCCACCTAATTTTGTAGAAATTGGTTACTGAGGAAGTCTGGTGGGTAGTAGATTTTTCCTATTTACACGTATCCAAAATATGAAGGCTGTCCAAGAATTTTCTCAGACTGATTCTTTCAAGGGCAAGGGCCGCTGGTCACCCTCTCTGATGGTTCCTTTAGCCGCTCCGAAGAAGTCTCGGAAAAGCGGGTGCGGACGGTCGGGACGAGACTGGAACTCAGGGTGGAACTGCACGCCCACCATGAATGGGTGATCTCGTACTTCAGTAATCTCAACCAGATTGCCATCTGGGGACAGGCCACTAATGAGCAAACCCGACTCTTCCAAACTTTCTCGGTAGTCATTGTTCAACTCAAACCGGTGCCGATGACGCTCGGCTATCTTGGATTCGCCGTAAGCCAACGCGGTCAAAGTGTCTGCCACCGGAGTGCAGGGATAGCACCCTAACCTCATAGTGCCGCCCATTTCGGTCACTGAACGCTGGTCTGGCATTATGTGAATCACCGGATTGGGGGTACCAGGCTCAAGTTCTGAGGAGTTAGCGTCTAGCCCCAGCACGTTTCGCGCCCATTCAATAACCATTACTTGCATGCCCAGGCACAAACCCAGGTAGGGCACTTGATGCTTACGGGCGTAGTGCACTGTTTCAATCATGCCCTCGACACCCCTGGGCCCGAATCCGCCGGGTACTACGATGCCGCGGGCGGTGCCCAGGAGGGCGTCCGGCCCCAGCCGTTCTATGTCCTCAGAATGCACCCATTGAATATCAACATCCGCATCGTGGGCCAACCCGGCGTGACGCAGAGCTTCTTTAACTGAAATGTACGAGTCGGGATACTCAGTATACTTGCCCACCACCGCAATTGGCACCTTGCTCTTGACCGAACTCATTCGGTCTACCATCGCAGACCAGTCCTTCATGTCTTCAAATCGATCGGAGAAACCGAAGGCTCGCATCAGGATGTCGCCCATTCCGGCTTCTTCCAGGATCAGCGGAACCTCATAAACATTACTGACGGTGGGAAGTGCGATCACTGCTTCAACCGGCACGTCGCAAAAGAGTGACAACTTATCGGTGATTGAGTCTGACACCGGAAAGTCGCTACGGCAGATCAGCGTGTCGGGTTGTATTCCAATACTGCGCAATTCTTTAACACTGTGCTGCGTGGGTTTAGTCTTCAACTCACCGGAGGCGCTGATATACGGCAGCAGGGTCAGGTGTATGTAAAACACGTTGTCCCGGCCCACTTCATTACGCATCTGACGGATGGCTTCCAAGAAGGGCAAACCTTCAATGTCGCCAACGGTGCCCCCCACCTCGACCACCATCACATCCACCTGGGATCGTTCCGCCAGCCCGGTCAACCTGGCCTTGATCTCGTTGGTCACATGGGGGACCGTCTGAATTGTGCCCCCTAGGAAGTCCCCCCGCCGTTCCTTACCAATCAGGGAAAGATAAACCTGTCCGGCGGTAAGGTTGGACTCGCGGGTTAGCTCTATATCAATGAAGCGCTCGTAGTGGCCCAAGTCCATGTCGGTTTCACCACCGTCTTTGGTGACAAAAACCTCGCCATGCTGGTAGGGGGACATGGTTCCCGGGTCTACATTAAGGTAAGGATCCAACTTGACTACGGTGACGGATAACCCTCGGCTTTTGAGAATGCGTCCAATCGAAGCGACGCTAATCCCTTTGCCAATAGAACTGACCACTCCACCAGTGACAAAGATATATTTAGTGGTCATGCCTCGACGCTAAAACTTGTTGCCAAAGAGGCGCATCAAATACCCAAGCGGAATATTAAGTAGCTAAAAACAAGAAGATTGTCTGAGAAGTTACGGACGGCCTAATGCGTGCGTATCAATTTGGATTATAGGGGGCCAAGTCGGACGATGTCAAGCATCGTAAGTTGTAGATTGGTGGGGATTTAGAGTTCATAACCCGCGTTAATTATTAGATATTCTGGAAAGACCGGCAGTTAAATCTGCGAGTATCCATACCCAATGGGTAGCTGGGTCTCTTCTGTAGTATTATGGTGTCTGTCTTAGACCATTTATCAGAAATGCTCTGATGTTTGAGATAACTTTTAGCAATAGCGTTTCCGGAGACTAACACCAGGGGGTAATTTGATATGACTCAATACCTAGAGCGAATGCTGCCATTGAGACAGGGCAAGTTCAAAGTCCAGATGGTGGAGGGCGGCACCGGCCCCAACCTGCTGTTCCTGCACGGGGCAGGCGGCTTTACCGGCTGGACGAACTTCTTGGACCGGTTGGCCGAGGATTACCACGTCTACGCGCCAGCCCATCCCGGAGTGGCCGACTCGGAGGGGTTGGAACATCTGGACGACCTATGGGACTTGATGCTCTTCTATGAAGAGTTAATGCAGGAACTGGGCCTGGAACACACTTACATTGTCGGCCATTCCTACGGTGGCATGCTGGCCGCGGAGCTGGCCGCGCATCGACCAGAGCGGGTAACTCGTCTGGTGCTGGTTTGCCCATTGGGGTTGTGGCTGGAAGACACGCCCATTCCCGATTTCTTTGTCCTGACTCCCAGCGAGAGCGTAGGTCTGGTGTGGCACGAACCAGAAAGCGCGCTGGCCAAAGCATATAACGCCCGCCCTGACGACCCGCAGGAGAGAATGGAGGCCACCCTGAACAACACCAAGACGCTGGCCGCCGCGGGCAAGTTTATCTGGCCCATCCCCGACCGGGGGCTGCCCAAACGGGCGCACCGTATCACGATGCCAACCCTATTGCTCTGGGGCGAATCCGACGGGATGGTGCCACCGGTTTACGGCACGGCTTTTCAACAACTGCTGCCCAATGCAAAATTAACGGTGCTGGAAAAGTGCGGGCATCTGCCCCAGGTGGAGCGCACCGAAGAGTTCCTGGCCGCCGTCAAAGGCTTCCTGAAAGCCTGAATTTGGCGGGGGTTGGCGACGCGGACGGTTTAGCCATCGACGTAGCACGCTCCCAATCATCGGCTTAGATTGCTAACATAACTTGGAAATATCTATGACCCTTAACCAGTTCATTGAAGACTCCCTGAACCGAGAATACCAGCTTCTGACCGAGGCGGTACAGGACCTCACCCCCGAAGAACTAGCCTGGCAACCCGGCCCGCAATCCAACCCCATTGGCTGGACGCTTTGGCACATGCTGCGGGTGGAGGATATGTGGGTGCAATTTTTCGCCCAACGTCAGCCGGAGTTGTGGGAACGGGATGGCTGGCACGAACAGTTTGGCCTGCCCACCCGGGACACCGGCTTCGGCCACACCGCCGAGCAGGTCGCCAGCTTTACAGCCTTGGACTTGACCACACTGCTGCAATATGGTGAGGCAGTGCGCACCAGTACCCTGGCCTACCTACAGGGACTCAGCCCGGCGGATTTTGAGGCCACTCCCTGGTCTGACCGGCCCAACATGTGGTGGCACGACTTTCCAGTGGGCGATATGTTCCGCCAGATCATCGGCGAACTGTACCAACACCTGGGGCAGATCGCTTACCTGAAGGGTACCCAACGGGGATTCGGCGCTCTACCGACGACCTTCGGCAGTCCAAGATGAAGCTAGTCACCTCGCCCGCCGCCGCCTAGCTGTCGGGTAAGCACCCGATTGAGCGCGTTCACATTTGCCGAGAGGATGACCAACGGGCGATTCTTCGTTGCTGATCCTCGCGGTCACAAACGGACGTTTTCTCCGACAATCTCTTGTCACTCATCACTCAGCCTCCCTGAGCATAAAATTCCCCATATTACGTTAAGTCCATAGCTGGACAGCGCAAGGCAGGATTCGGTTACATTTGTAACCTCGGGCAATCTAGCCAATCAGTGACAGCAGCTATTTTTCCGGCTAAGGTTTATTAGCTTGTGAGGGGTGGAATGGGGCATTTATTAACCAGCAAAATCCTCCTATGGTTAGCATTGGTTCCAGCGATAGCGGCGGCCTGCTCGACTGGCGGCCCCGCTGCCTCAGTCACTGAACCAACGCCAATACCCCAACCGGCGGCAAGCGTCGCTCCGACACCCGCCCCCACGCCGGTGGTGACCGTTACTCCGGCGGGTCAATCGGGAGGCACCCTCACCATAGCCGCTCTGGCCGATGTCCCCCATCGCGACGTCCACCAGGAGCGTCAGGAGACCTTGACCGCCTTGGGGCCGGGTCTGGCCTACAGCCGTCTGCTCCGACTGCGCACCGGCCCGTTGGTTGAACAGCCCAGCCTTCTATTGGAGTGCGACCTGTGCCAAAGCTGGAAACTTACCAGCAACTTCGCTTATGAGTTCCAACTTCGTCCCGACGTACAATGGCAAAATCTGGAGCCGGTCAACGGGCGGGAGTTGGTCGCCTCTGACCTGGTATACAGCTATCAGAGGATGCAGACGCCCGGCTGGGCCAACGAAACCTTGTTCTCCCAGCGGGGTATTGCCGGATTTGAAGCTCTAGACAAACATACCCTTGGCGTGAACCTGGCTTTCCTGGACAGTGACGCTCTCCTGTCGCTGGCCGACGGGCACAGCAAGATCGTGGCCCACGAGGTGGTGGCACAGTACGGCGACTTGAAGGACAGCCCGGTGGTCGGCACCGGCCCCTGGGTCTGGGACGACACCGTCCAGGGCGTGGGCACTACCCTGACCGCCAACCCGACCTACTTCGAGGAAGGCTTGCCCTTCTTGGACACATTGAACCTTAAGATTGTGCGGCCTTCGGCAATCGATACTTCCAGCGCCAGGGAGAGGCTAGCAGCCTTCCAGGCCGGACAATTAGACGTGCTGACCTTACCGCCGCCAGAGTGGCAGTTGCTCTACGCCAGTTCCGCAGAGTTTAACTCTGAGATGACCCAGCAAGCCGGGCAGGGTGTGGCCCTGACGATGAACGTCCAGAGCCCGCCATTTGACGATGTTGCGGTACGCCGGGCCGTGCTACAAGCCATTGACCCATGGGAGTACATTGACCTGATCTGGGCCGGTCAGGGTTCGGCGGGCATTGGGGTTCCGGTTCCCGACCCGGAGTGGCTGCTCAGTTTGGAGGAGATACGCGGCAGTTACCTGGCCTCTCCCGACCAGGCGCGAGACCTGTTGCTCAGCACCGGGCGCGAACTTCCCATAGACATAGAATTGGCGGTGGCCGAGTTTGACGGAATTTACCTGGAGCTTGGCAAACAGATAGCCAAAGACCTGCGGGCGGTGGGGTTCAATCCTACGGTGCGCGCTTGGAATCCGTCTCACTACGCCGAAGCGCTGCTGGGGGAAACCAAGGAGTACCAACTGGCGCTGGGAGCATTGCCGCCCACCGCTACTCCCAATGGCTTCATGCTGGGACTGCTGCACAGCGGTGGGCCAGCCAATATTGTGGGGCATCACGACAACGAATTGGACGCCCTAATTCAACAGCAGGCATCCGAATTTGACCCGGCCAAGCGACGGGATCTGGTTATTCAGATTCAGCGGCATATTCTGGAACAGGGGTATATGTTCAGCCCGGTGATGGCGTCGTCTCAGTGGGTATTTGATTGGGACTTGCGGGGATTCCATCCCAACTCCGCGCTGTCGGAGTACAACTACTGGTCGCGAGCCTGGCTGGAACGGTAAGCCGACCAATATCGATTCTGCATGATAGGGCGTAAATGCCTGGTAGGGGCAGACCTCTGTGTCTGCCTAGGGCGCGCACCTGCGTTCCATCGTTGAACGCCGCAATCAGGCTCAGGTTGGGTTCATAGAAGAATCCAGGGGAGTTCCCTCCGTCGCTCCGTCGCAACCCGGAGTCCAGAGACGATTCTTAGTTGATGTCCAAACACCACTGGATTCCGGCTTCCGCCGGAATGACACGTCCCAGGAGATCGGCAGATTTTGGTACAAAGTACAAGTTAGAGCAAGTAAATAAGCTCAAACAAAATTAGCGCCAATTACGGCGACCGGCCCTCCGCTGCCTAACTTGCCGAGAATCCTGAGGTTCTTCCCGTTGGTTAATTTCGCGGTTATCGATACAAAATAAACGTCGGCATCAAAAACATTATCGTCTAAATTCTTAGAGGTGCCATGGGTTAGCACGTACTCTATATGGGCGCGAGTTATCCCACGCGTTTTCAGGCCAACCTCGGCGTAGGGGGTCAACTCATAGGGAGGTAATGGGCTAGTCATTATTCACTCTTTACCGGCTAATTTCCTTCTAAATTCCTTCATTCTTTGGATACAACCGGACGCCATCGGACGCCATCTTTTCGATTCCCTCTTCCAAGGCCAACCAGGGCAATAAGGCGCATTTTATTCGCACTGGGTACCGCCGTACCACCAGCAACGCCAGCAGGTCGCCCAACCCCTTCAAATCGTCCTCGGCCAGAGATTCCCCCCGCATCATACTTCGAAACTTTTGAGACCGCTCCTTCAGTGCAGACAGCATCTGGCCTGTCATCAGTTCAGCCATCATCGACGCTGAGGCCTGAATAATGGAGCAACCCTGAGACACGGAGCTGACTGCTTCAACCCTGCCATCGGCGCCCAGCTTCATTCGCAGCGTAATTTCGTCGCCGCAAAAGGGGTTAAGCTCGTGAGACTCAATATCGGCATTTGGTAACGGACTGCGACGGCGGGGATTACGGTAATGATCCATGATGGCATCGCCGTACAGACCGTCTAGGGGGACATCGGGCAATTGTGACATGTGGGGTGATTCCTAAACTAATGCCGTGGTGGATTTCACGTTGCGGGCTAGGCCAACTCTTTGGATTTCACCCTGACATTGGTATAGTTTGGCGAGATTAAAAGGTGTAACCGACTTCTAGCGTCTACTACTAGATTACCACAACCGGAGTATCCCAGCCGACGAAAATGAGAGGGGCTTTGAGGCTTTCAGTAACCAGGCTTTTCGCGACCGGGCTTTCGGTTACTCGGTGGCGACCACTTCCTGCTTGCCTTCCAGAGCGGCCAGCAGGGTGTGCCAGACCAGAATTGCGCACTTGATGCGGGTGGGGTAGGCCGACACGCCGGACAAAGTTTCCAGTTCGTCCAGGAGGTCAGAATCCACCTCCGCTCCCGACTCTGTGAGCATCTTGTGAACCTCGTTGAACAGACTCTCCGCCTGTTCCACCGTCATGCCCTTGATTTGCTGGGTTAGCATGGATGCCGAGGCCTTAGAGATGGCGCAGCCCGTTCCCTGGAAACCAATGTCCTGGATAATGTCGCCGTCCAGTTTCAGGTACAGAGTGTACTGGTCTCCACACAGCGGATTAAATCCTTCGGCAGAGTTGGTAGCGTCGTCCAGCTTGCGGTAGTTGCGGGGCTTGCTGTTGTGCTCCAGGAGTATTTCTTGGTACAGATCGGTTAAATCAGACATTCTTCAACAACTATTTGTTAAGGTTATCCTTCGACAGGCTCAGGGTGAGCGGGTTCCCAGTTACTGACCGCTCGTGGTGAGCCTATCGAACCACATGGCTAGGTGAGTCCTCTAAAATTTCTAACTGAATACTTCAAGCACCCGGTCGATTCCTTCAACCAGGGAGTCGATCTCCGCCTTGGTGTTATAGAAAGCCAGGGAGGCCCGGGCGGTGGCTGGAATGCCGAACCGCTGCATCACCGGCTGGGCGCAGTGATGGCCAGTGCGGATGGCAATGCCCTGAGTATCTAAAATGGTGCCGATGTCGTGGGGATGGATGTCGCCCAAGACGAAGGACAGAATTCCGCCCTTTTCTTTAGCGGTGCCGATTATTTTCAGCCCCTCGATACGAGACAGACAATCGGTGCCATAGTCCAGGAGTTCCTTTTCGTAGGTATTGATCCGCTCCATCCCCAGGTCGTTCAGGTAATCAATGGCCGCGCCCAGGCCAATGGCCCCGGCGATATTGGGTGTCCCAGCCTCAAATTTATGGGGCAGTACGTTGTAGGTGGTCTTTTCAAAACTGACCGAACGGATCATCTCGCCGCCCGCCTGATACGGCGGCATGGCGTTCAGATACTCTGCCTTGCCATAGAGAATACCGATGCCGGTCGGCCCGAACAATTTGTGCCCCGAGAAGACGAAGAAATCGCACCCCATTTTCTGAACGTCGATGGTCATGTGGGGAATGGACTGCGCGCCATCCACCAGCACGGGCACGCCCCGGCTGTGGGCCATTTCAATGATGGCCTCCATTGGGTTGATGGTGCCCAGCGCGTTGGACTGGTGCACAATGGACACCAGCTTGGTGCGGGGACTGAGCAGCTTCTCGTATTCGTCAATCAGCAACTCGCCGGAGTCGTTGATCGGCACTACCTTTAGCTGCGCGCCCTTTTCCTCGCAGAGAATCTGCCAGGGCACGATGTTGGAGTGATGCTCCATGGTCGAGATAATAATCTCGTCCCCCTGGCCGATGTTCTGCCGGCCAAAGGTCTGGGCCACCAGGTTGATGCCCTCGGTGGTCCCCCGTACGTAGATCAGCTCATGGTCTTCGGCGGCGTTGATGAACTTACGGACTTTGGTTCGCGCCGCCTCGTAGTCATCGGTAGCCAATTGACTGAGCGTGTGTACGCCCCGATGAACATTGGAATTCTCGGTGGTATAGTAGCGCACCAGAGCGTCAATCATCGACTGAGGTTTCTGACTGGTGGCTGCATTATCCAGATAAACCAGGGGTTTGCCGTTGACCGTCTGCTTCAGCAGGGGGAAATCCTCACGGATTCTGGCGACGTCGAAGGTGCCGGAAGTGGTAGTCACGATTCCCTCCCCAGTCGCAGAGTTGAGGTCGGGATGGCCTCCATGAACAGGCGGTCGAGATATTCACGCAATGGAGTCAACTCCACAGTGTCGATTATTTCGCTGGCAAAGGCGTGGATCAGTATCTGGCTGGCGGTTTCAACGTCCAGTCCCCGGCTTTGCATGTAGAACAGAGTGTCATCGTCAATGTGCCCGGCGGTAGCGCCGTGGCCGCATTTAACGTCATCGGCGTAGATTAGCAGACTGGGCTTGCTGTCCACCTCAGCATCCAGCGACAGCAGCAGGTTCTTATCGGTCTGCTGGGCATCGGTCTTCTGGGCTTCTTGCCGCACCGTCACATTGCCGCCAAAAACCGCCCGGGACTTGCCGTCCAGAATTCCCTTGTAGAGCAGGCGGCTGGTGCCGTTGGGCTTGGCGTGATCAATGTTGATGTAGTTGTCCATGTGCTGAGTGCCGGTGGTCAGGTACAGGCCATTGAGCGTACAGCTTGCTCCTGGAGCATCCAGCAACACCTGGAAATCGTTGCGCCCAATGGCCGCGCCTTTAGCGAAAGACGCTGAGGTGAAGGTGCTGTCCTGGGACTGGCACACCCGGCTGACACCCACGTGGTAGGCTTCGGTGCTTTCCAGTAACAGACGGTAGTGACTGACGTTGGCACCGTCTTCCAGCACGATTTCAGTAACTGCATCGGTAAAAAACCGAGCGTCGGCCAGGCTGACGTAGCTCTCCACCAGGGTGACCTGGCTGTTAGTGCCAGCGAGCAGCAGCGTCCTAGGGTAAGTGACTCGCGGCTCCACCTGGCCGGTGGTGACGAACACCAGATGCACCGGAGCGGACAAGACCTGACCAGCAGGAACGTGAACAAATGCGCCGTCCTGCAGGAAAGCGGTGTTCAAGGCGACGAAGCCGTCATCCTCGAAACTCGCCTGCTGGGCCAGATGTTTCTGCACCAGTTCCGGGTGACTCTGGGCCGCTTCAGCCAAACTCCCAACGTATACGCCGCCAGTTGGCTGGGATGAAATATTCGGCGAATAATACCCATCGACAAAGACCAGGTTGATCCAACTGGCGTCCCAGGGCGCGGCCTTCTGCAACTGGCTGGAATCTACCTGCGGCTCCAAGCCCAGAGGATGTTCAAAGGCAACGTTGGCCACCGGCCTAACGTCGGTGTATTTCCACTTCTCGTTGCCCCGACGAATGATGGGCAGTCCCAAGTGTTCAAACCGCGTCCAGGCCTGCTCTCTGAGCTGAGTCAGCCAGGCGGGTTCGCCAGATGTAGATGCCAACGCCTGATAATCAGTAGCGTATTGGGGAAATCTAGTTGTAGTCTGGGTCATTTCTCAGCTTTAAACCTGATGAGGAATTTTCTATAACCTTCATGGTGACTTCGCCTATACCTCCCACTTTGGGAGATAGGCCGGGGGTGAGGGAACCTACGCAACGGCTTCCCGAACCCAGTCGTAGCCCTTTTCTTCCAACTCGTGGGCCAGTTCCGGGCCGCCAGACCGAACCATGCGGCCATCCAGCAGCACATGGACGTAGTCGGGCGTAATGTAGTTCAAGATGCGCTGATAGTGGGTAACCAGCACCACCGCATTCTCCGGGTTGCGCAGCTTGTTGACTCCCTCCGACACGATGCGTAGTGCGTCGATGTCCAGACCGGAGTCGGTCTCGTCCAGCAGGGCCAGCTTGGGTTCAAGCATCGCCATTTGCAGGATTTCGTTGCGCTTCTTCTCACCGCCGGAGAAGCCTTCGTTGACATTTCGTTTGGCTAACTCCGGGTCTATTTCCACCATTGCGATCTTTTCTTTCAGCAAGCGGTCAAAGTCGCGGGCGGTCATATCCTCTTCGCCATTGTGGTGGCGGCGGGCGTCGATGGCGGCCTTCAAGAACTGCCAGGCCCGCACCCCGGGAAGCTCGAGCGGATACTGAAATGCCAGGAATACCCCAGCCCGCGCCCGTTCTTCCGGGGGGAGAGCCAGCAAGTCCTGTCCTTGATACATAACTTCGCCGCTGGTGACCACGTATTCAGGCCGTCCGGCCAGCGTATTGGCCAGAGTGCTCTTACCCGAGCCATTTGGCCCCATAATGGCGTGGACTTCGCCGGCGTTGACGGTCAGGTCAACACCCTTCAGGATTTCTTGATCGCCGATGGAAACGTGGAGATTATGGATTTTGAGTATCTCGGTCATCTGGCTCCTACAGGATGATTGCTATTTGATTCTGAGTTTTCATGCCCCGATGCATCGGGGCGCCACCAAGGATGAAAATGGCTTCCTCGCCCCTTGTGGGAGAGGATTGAGGTGAGGGGTATCACCCTCATCCCAACCTTCTCCCATCGAGGGAGAAGGTGCCTATTTTCAGAGCAGAGTCCTAGTATTACAACGACGGCTTGCAGGTTCGAGTTTCTGCGTAGTGCTCGCGAGTCCACTACAATTGGATCGGTTTAACAATCGCATCCCAAACATCGAAGTACCAGAAACCTCTATATCGTCGTTGTAATACTAGTTTTGTGAGAGTGAAAAGTGCGGATTATAGGGTAAGTAAGGTACACTATTTTGACCAGACTGAGGACATCGGGTTCGGTAGCCAGCAGCACTATTAAATTTATGGGGAGGCAATTTTAAAGACTCGGTGCGTACTGAGAATACCTTCTGGCAAAGTGAACAACACACCTGATGCTTCTCAACTCTCCAATATCGACCATTCCTAGGTCTAACTTGGCCTTTTAGAGACTTCAACCTACTGTAGACCACGCTGTAATCTAGGCTAACTTGGTCTGCGATTTCTCGGATAGTAAGGCCGCGCTCCCCAACTCCCCAGCGGGGCAAACACTTTAGAATCTGTTGTCGCTCTGCCTTTACTTTGAGGCGCTGAATGTTCTTGTTAACATTTTGGGCTGGAAAGTTCAACATAATTAGATCGCTCCGCTACCCGACAGTCCCTTCCAGACTGACCTTCATCAACTGGGAGGCTTCCATGGCAAACTCAAAGGGCAGTTCCTGGAATATGCCCCGACAGAAGCCATTAATTATCATGTAATGGGCTTCTTCCAGGCCGATACCTCGCTGCTGGCAATAGAAAAGCTGGTCGTCACTGACCTTGGAGGTGGTGGCCTCGTGCTCCAACTGAGCGGTGGGGTTGCGCACCTCAATGTAGGGCACGGTGTGCGCGCCGCACTGGTCGCCGACCAGCAACGAGTCGCACTGGGTGAAGTTCTTGGCGCCGGTGGCGGAGGGGTTGATCTTGACCAGGCCCCGATAGGTGTTCTCGCCGTGTCCGGCAGAGATACCCTTGGCCACAATGGTGCTCTTGGTATTCTTGCCAATGTGGATCATCTTGGTGCCGGTGTCGGCCTGCTGGTAGTTGTTCACCAGAGCCACCGAGTAGAACTCGCCCACCGAGTTGTCTCCCTGCAAGATTACACTGGGGTACTTCCAGGTGATGGCCGAGCCGGTCTCCACCTGAGTCCAGGAGATTTTTGAGTTCTTGCCAGCGGCCTTGCCCCGTTTGGTGACGAAGTTATACACGCCGCCCTTGCCCTCTTTGTCGCCGGGATACCAGTTCTGGAGGGTGGAATATTTGATCTCAGCGTCGTCCAGGGTAATCAGTTCCACCACGGCGGCGTGGAGCTGGCTGGTTTTGCGCATGGGCGCGGTGCAGCCTTCCAGGTAGCTGACGTAGCTGCCCTCGTCGGCAATAATCAGCGTGCGCTCAAACTGGCCCGACTCTTCGGCGTTAATCCGAAAGTAAGTCATCAATTCAATGGGACAACGGGTGCCCTTGGGAATGTAGGCAAAGGAACCGTCGCTGAATACCGCCGCGTTGAGACTGGCATAAAAATTGTCGGTATATGGCACCACCGAACCCATGTATTTCTTGATCAGGTCCGGGTGCTTCTGAATCGCCTCGCTGATGGGACAGAAGATAATGCCAGCCTTCTCCAGCATTTCCTGATAGGTGGTGGTTACCGAAACGCTGTCCAGCACGACGTCCACCGCCACGCCGGTCATTTTTTTCTGCTCATCCAGGGGAATACCCAGCTTATTGAAAGCCTCAATCAGCTCCGGGTCAACTTCATCCAGGCTCTTGGGGCCGTCTCCCTTTTTAGACGGGGCGGCATAGTAATGGATGTCCTGAAAGTCGATAGTCGGGTGATGGATATTCGCCCAGGTGGGTTCTTCTTGATTCAGCCGCACCCAATGACGAAAAGCCTTGAGCCGCCATTCCAACATCCATTCCGGCTCGTTTTTCTTGCCGGAAATAAGACGTACAATGTCTTCACTGAGTCCCTTGGGGGCTGAATCCTGCTCGATATCAATGGTAAAGCCCCATTTGTAATCCGTCTGTAGGTCTTCAGCAGTGGTGGTACGGGAAATGACCTTTTGGGTCGCCATGGGTGTTCCTCCGAACCGTTATAGGCCCTTAAACAAGGTACAAATATTAAGGGGATTCTGGGGCAAAGTCAAGATTGTCGACTGATTTGGTCAACAATAAGCGTATCACCCACTTCAGGCACTGTCAATGAATGTGAAGTCCCATTGCGGCGCAATCTAATTGCACGTTCCGGAAATGTAATATTAACTATTTTCTAACGCAGAAGTTATACTCCATGAAGTTATATTCCATAGCGAGGGCAGACCTACGTGTCTGACCAAGATATACTGGCAGATAGGCCAAGTTTATACTGCTATACAACACAATTACAATGAATTATGTTAGGCCAGCAATAATTCGGTTCTTCCAACCCTCCGTTTTGTTAGTAACATGAGGCCATCCGTCGCCGGAGTCCCAAGTATAATCACGAATGTTTTCTAGAAATATAGCCCAAATAATCACGCAATACGCACTATTTAGGCACTGTAAGCGTGTTGACGCCAAGAAACGCCCGTAGTATAAATCAATCGAAATAGGGGGGCAAATTCAGCCAATGCCAGATACGATTTTGCTAGGTGATGCCCATACTCATCTGGACCAGTATGCACCTGAAGAAATTCCCGGAATTGTAGAGCGGGCAGCAGAAGCCCACGTGAGATTCATTGTCTGCGCCGGAACCACTTTGGAATCTACGCAAGCATGCATCCAGATGTCCAAACAGTATGATATCTTTTATGCTGGAGTCGGCATCCATCCAATGGAAGCCAACCAGCCGGTTGACGAGGACACTTACCGTCAGTTAGAGGCTTTTGCTAAAGGGAACGCCAAAGTCGTCTGCATCAGCGAAGTTGGTCTGGACTATCTACCCGAATCCCCCGACCACGAAATCCAGGATCAAGTGTTCCGCCAGCACATACGGCTGGCCAAGAGCTTGGGCCTACCGATCATTTTTCACTCCCGCGAGTCCCACGCAGAAGTGTTTCGGCTGCTGCGAGAAGAACAGGCGGGAGACGTGGGCGGCGCGATGCACTACTTCCAAGGAGATGAGGCCACTGCACGGGAGGCCATCGACTGCGGATTTTTCATTTCGCTGGCCAGACCCTTGCTCCGGCTGCCAGAGCTACAGGAGGTCGCCAAATCCGTTCCGCTGGAACACATCGTACTGGAAACCGACGCGTTTCCCCAACCATTCAAAAAATATCGCCATAGTTGGACCGAACCGAGGCATGTGCTTGAGGTCGCCCAAAAGCTAGCCGACTTGAAAGAAGTCAGCTTGTCTGAGGTAGCTGAAATTACCAGCAAAAACCTGGCCGGTCTGTTGAAACTTGAACATCTTTTGGAGCAATAACGGGGTTATATGGTAAAAATGGTAGACGAAACGGCGACGAGACCCACCAAATTAAGCACCGGGGTGGGCGGCAAACAGATCAATTTTCACCAACTGTACATCTTCTACGCGGTGGCCTCGCATCACAGCTTCTCCAGGGCGGCCGAAGCTCTGGAGATTACTCAACCCGCCGTGTCCATCCAGATTCAAGAACTGGAGAAGTCCCTGGGCGCAACCCTGTTCCACCGGCGGACGCGGGGGCTTCGTCCCACCGAAATCGGCGAAACGGTATTCTCCTACGCTCAGCAGATATTTTCCTTGTCGGACAAACTGCTGGAAACAATCAATGAGATGCATGGCTTGCAATCGGGACGGCTTACCCTGGGGGCCAGCACCACTCCTGGAGAATATGTACTGCCCCTGGCGGTGGGCCAGTTCCGCCGCGACCACCCCGGCATTCAGGTGAATATGCACATCGCCAATACCAGGTCCATAGTCCAGAGCATTCAGAACCGGGAGATAGATCTGGGTATGGTGGGCGAACGCCCAGATCAGCCGTCCGACGACCTGGAGTTCATCGACTACATGACCGATGAGATCGTACTGGTGGCGGCTCCATCCCATCCAGCCACCCAGAGCGACAATCTAACGCTGCAGCAAGTGGTTGACCTGGGGCTGATTATCCGAGAAGAAGGTTCGGCGACGCGGAATACTGCCGCGCGATACTTCGCCGATGCGGGAGTAGTTCCCGTCGTCGCCTTGAGCCTGGGCAGCAACCAGGCGGTAAAGCAGGCCGCTTTGGCTGGCGGCGGCATTGGCGTAATCTCACGGCTGGGGGTAACCGCTGAAGTCAAAGCCGGAATGTTAACCATTCTGAACGTTCCCGGCTGGGATTGCCGCCGACCGCTGATTCTGGTGCGACCCAAAGACCGCTACCTTTCCCCAGCCCAAAGATCCTTCCTGGATTTTCTGGATACTGAACGATCAGCCTGGTCGGTTCAAGTATAATTGAGTTAACCGCCAATTAGATGGTGCGCGCCTGATTCATAGACCCAATCCCGCCAGATGCGTACAAATACACTAGGAGGCCCACTACGGAACCGCAATTTCCGTCTCAGAATTTCCTGCGGGACGACGAAGAGGACGACCGGGCATTTTATGCCGATGCCAGAAAGGTAGTCCACATTGACGATGGGGCTATCGCCACGGTGGGCAAGTTGTTCCGGGACTTCATCCCCGCCGACTCTACGGTCTTGGACTTGATGAGCAGTTGGCGGTCGCACTGGCCAGCGGGACACCCCAAGCAAAGGCTGGTCGGCCTGGGACTGAATGCCGAAGAGATGGCCGACAACCCAGACCTGGATGAGTATGTGATCCACAACGTCAACGAGCACCCGGAATTGCCCTTCACCGACGAAGCTTTTGACGCGGTGGTCATCACCGTATCGGTCCAGTACTTGACCCGCCCAATCGAGACCTTCCAACAGGTCAACCGCATCCTACGTCCGGGCGGGACATTCATCGTCTCCTTTTCTAACCGTATGTTCCACACCAAGGCGGTCAGTGTCTGGAAAAATTCCAATGATCGGAGTCACCTGGAACTGGTAGCGTCTTACCTGGACTACGCTGGCGGTTTTGAAGATATCAAAGGCGGACTGGCCAACCCCCAGGAAAGCCCCCCCGGAGACCCGCTGTTCGTGATGATGGGCAAGAAAGTTTCAGCCACTACCCACTCCCAAAACTGAAACTTGCTCAGGTTGTATTCTCCGTCGCTCCGGCGCAAGCCAGAGCCCAGAGACGGCCTCTGCTTGATGCCGAAACGGCACTGGATTCCGGCGCAAGCCGGAATGACGCTGCTGAGGACTTTGGCAGATTTTGTACAAAGTCCAGCTAAGAATCTGAGCATGCGCCCCGGTCAACCTTCTTCCGTCAGCCCTAACGCCCTGCCCGCCGGACGGCCCGGTGGTGTGGCGGCCAGCACCACCAGCGCGGCCAGCGACACCGTCACCGCAAAGGCCGAAAAGGGAATCCAATAAGACTGGGTGTAGTCGAACATCAGCCCAGCGATCAACGGCCCCATCACCTGCCCGCTGATCTGCGCTCCAATTGTCAAGCCTCTGATGCTGCCCAGATACTGCCTGCCGTAGTAGTCGGCGTAGATCAGGCGCAGCACCAGATGAAACCCACCGACCGCCATGCCCAAAATGAATGCCGATGGCGCTCCACCGATCATTGTCGAGCTAGAAGCAATGCCGATGGTGCCGGTTGCCGCCATGAACCCTGCCGCCGATAACAGGAACCGTAAGGGAATACGACGAGCCAGGGTCGCCCACATAATCACACCAATAGTCTGAGCAATGGCGAAGGTGCTGGCGGTGAGGGCGGCGGCGGGGCCGGGCACTCCCTGGTTAATGAAGTGGGCCACCTGATGCAGACTCACTCCAGCCTGCACAATGAACCCAGCCACCGAAAAGAGAGCCAAAATCCAGAAGGCGCGGGTGTGCATCGCCTCCCGAACGGTTAAATTCAACTCCGAGCGGGCGTCGGTTGGTCGAGTCGCAGGTTGCGCCGCAGGTTGTCCTGGTGCCAGATCAACGTCGGTCGGTCGGGGACTGGATGTCCCGTCTACTTCCAGTCCAATATCCTCAGGACGCCGCACCATCAACAGCAAGACCGGCAACACTCCTATTGCCAGGGTGTACATCCCCAACGCGGCCCAACTGGTGCGCCAGCCCCAGCCGCTGATGATGACCTGGGCCACCAGAGGTATGGATGCGAGGCCAATGCCCTGCCAGATGCTGAGCAACGCCAGCGCAAAGGGTCGGCGGCGAATGAACCAGTTGCTGATGGCGGTGGAGGTGCCCAGTTCCAATGGCCCGGCGAAGACGGCGCGCCCCGGAATGTACAGCGAATAAAACATCCATTGCTGAGTGACCAGCGATAGGCCGATGCCGCAGATTCCGGCAATGGTTGAGATGATCGCCAGCACAACGCCGGAGCCGTAGCGGTCGATGATCCGTCCGGCGAAGGGAGACATGAACACCGCGCACAGTCCGCCCAGGCTGACCGCGCCGGAGAAGAAACCATGCGACCAGCCAAACTCCTCGGTCATCGGCACCAGGAATACTGACAAAGTCGCCACCGACATCAGGGGCCGGGACGAGAAGGAGATTCCGATGGCGCTGCCAAAGATTACCCAGCCATAATAGAAGGGGAGGGCGCGGGCCAGCCGCGACTGTAATTGACGCATTAGGGAAATGCCAGCCTCGCCGGTGTTGATATACGACTGTTATTCGGAATCACCGTAGGGAGCTAATCCGCCGGTGGAATCGCCAGGACCGGCAAGTGTCCGGCGCGGAGCACACGGTCGGTGGTGCTGCCCAGCAAAAAGCGTTGAATTCCGCCCTGACCTCGGGTGCTAATTACAATAAGGTCTCCGCCCTTTTCTTCAGCGTATCGGACAACATTTTCCGAGGCAGCGCCCTGCAAAACCGCCATTTCAACCGTGATTCCTTCGGAAGTCAGTCGCGACTTCACTTCTTTCAAGTAGTGATCGGCTCTGGCTATTCGGGCGTTGATCAATTGTTCGGCGACTCCTAGGGAGTACTCCGCGGCGCCGACACTGTCCCCAGCGCTGCGGGCCAGGTCAACTTCCTCGGAACGGGACACCACCTGTATCAGATGCAAGGTCGCGCCAAAAGCTTTCGCCAGTCCCTGGGCATGGGGCAGCGCACGTTCAGAATCTGCCGACCCATCCAGTGGAACCACAATGTTCCCGTACATAATCCCTCCTCCATTCGCCGCTCCGCGATCGCCAATCGGCCTGGACTGATGATAGGTTTAGCGGGTTGGGGTGTCAAACCCGAACCATTTCGGCGTGAAGATATCGCCCCAAGGGTTTAAGATGTATCAGTGTCTAAATAACGACTAATTAACGACTAATTAATCTCGGAGAGTGCATGGTCCGCAAATTTCGCCTGGCCCTAGCCCAGATCAACTCCACCGTGGGAGATATCCCCGGCAATACCGCCAAGATCATTGAGTACATTGAACGCGCCCGGGAAGCTCAGGCAGACCTGGTTGCCTTCCCAGAACTGGCCATCACCGGCTACCCGCCGGAGGACTTGCTGTTCAAGACCTCGTTCCTGCAAGCCAACGTCGAGGCCATGCACCGGGTGGTCGCCGCCGCCAAGGGCATCGCGTTAGTGGTGGGTTACGTGGAATTGGGATCGGACATTGCCAACGCCGCCGCCATCGGTTACGACGGGCAACTCATCGATACCTACCAGAAAATGTACCTGCCCAACTATGGGGTATTCGACGAAGACCGCTACTTCCGCCGGGGCGACACCTGCCCGGTGTACACCATCAACGGCACCGTGGTGGGCGTGAACATCTGCGAGGACATCTGGTATCCGGTCGGTTCCATTGCGGTGCAGCGGGAGGCCGGCGCCGAGGTAATTGTCAATATTAACGCCTCGCCCTTCCACGCGGGAAAGCGGGTCTATCGGGAGAAGATGATCGCCACCCGCGCCGCCGACAACGAGTTGTTCGTCGCCTACGTGAACACCGTGGGCGGCCAGGATGAGTTGGTGTTTGATGGGGCCAGCCTGATTTATGATATGGACGGCGAGTTGGTCGCCCGGGGTAATGCCTTTGCCGAAGAGTTAATCGTCACCGACCTGGACATAGAGTCAGTATTCCGCTCCCGTTTGCGAGACCCGCGTCCCCGCAAAGAGAACCCGACCATCCTACGCGAAATCGGCAAGCCGCGCAGCATCCATGTCTCCGACTTCCAACCGCGACAGCGGGAGCACTTACCCATCTCTGACCTGCGGGATACTATGGACGACGTAGAAGAAGTCTACCGGGCGCTGGTGATGGGCACCCGCGACTACCTCCACAAGTCGGGATTCAGCAAGGTGGTCATCGGACTGTCGGGCGGTATTGACTCGGCCCTCACCGCGGTCGTCGCGGTAGACGCCCTGGGCCGCGAAAACGTGGTGGGCGTGGGCATGCCCTCCCGCTACTCTTCCGATGGCAGCCTCAGTGACTCCAAAGAACTGGCCGATAAGCTGGGCATCCCTTTCTGGGTAGTTCCCATCGAACCAGCCCACATCGCCTTCACCGACATGCTGGAGCAGCAGTTCCAGGGCACACAGCCCAACGTGGCCGAGGAAAACGTGCAGGCCAGAATCCGTGGCAACATTCTGATGACCATCTCCAACAAGTTTGGCTGGATGGTGCTGACCACCGGCAACAAGAGCGAGATGGCAATGGGATACGCCACTCTCTACGGCGACATGGCTGGCGGGTTTGCGGTGATTAAGGACGTGCCGAAAACCCTGGTATACGAGCTTTGCCGCTGGCGCAATCAGCACGGCGAGCCGAGTGACCCTATCCCAGAGACCATCATCGACAAAGCCCCCAGCGCCGAGTTGCGGCCCGACCAGACCGATCAGGACACATTGCCGCCCTACGACAAGCTGGACCCGATTGTGAAGGCTTACGTTGAAGAGGACTACAGCCTGCAAGAAATGGTGGAGATGGGCCACGACCCCGAGGCGGTGCGGCAGGTAATCACCTTTGTTGACCGCAATGAGTACAAGCGTCGCCAGGCCCCGCCCGGCGTCAAGATTACTCCCCGCGCTTTCGGCAAAGACCGTCGGCTGCCCATTGTCAACCGCTACCGCCAGTTCTAGTCCGCAATAGCTCGACTATAGCTTCGCCCGCGCTTAGCTCGACGTTGTAATAAGTCTGCCAACGTCCTGAGCAGCGTCATTGCGGTGTAGGCCGGAATCCAGCGAAGTCCCGTCATCAACCAGGCGCCGTCTCTGGGCTTCGGCTTTCGCCGGAGCGGCGGGGGAAACTTCTCTGCCTTTCGCTCCCAACCCAACCGGTTCCAGTTCGTCGCGCTTCCTCCATTCTTGTATATATGGTTGACACATCGACTATAATATCGATACAAGCTGATTACGGGATTGATACGAAGGCGGTAGATGGGCGAGTGCAATGAGCGAACAATTAAAAGTTCTCCGACAACGGCGCGCTTTGTCCCTTAGTGAGTTGGCCCAACTGAGCAACGTAGGTCGTGTGACGATCAACCGAATTGAAAACGGGAAGCAGAAACCGATGCCCCGCACCATTCGGAGACTGGCTCAGGCGCTTCAAGTCAGCGTGGAAGAACTAACCAGTGATCAGGGTCGGCTCATCCAGTAAGATTTACGGCCCAATGCCAATGTTGAGAGCGCGGTCGCTGGCAAGGCCGCCATTACATTCGCACGTTAATACCGCGCTGATCGCAAAGATAAAGTAGGATAAAATAGACAATATGCAAAATAATGAAAGGAGCAACGAAATGGAACGCGGATCGTATTGTTACTTTTGTGGGACTCAGCTAGTTAAGGTGGAGAATGATCCGTTTGGGACTTGCTACGAGTGCTTCAAATGCCCTCCGGTAACCCATTGGCGGTGGAATGAAGACACCGAGTTCTTGCAGCTATACGTAGCTGGGGAACGTTGCCCTTATTGCCACCTGCAAGTGCCGGATGCTGATTCGGACGCACGTACTCCCGCCGAGAGACAGGCTCCAGTCGCACCTGCCCCCGTAGCGACGCCCGTCCCGTCAAAAGCTCCTGCTTCGGCTGCGCCTACTCCTGCGGCAACGCCTGCGCCATCAGATGCTCCTGCTTCGGTTGGAGAGCCTGAACCCACGGCACAACAAGCCAAGAAACCGGGGAAACCAGTGACGGTTGACGACGTTCTGTGGGGATCAGTGGTCGAGTGGTGCCGCGCCAATAATGACCACGACACCCGCAATCACCACAATTGCAGCAAGGAACTGGCCCGAATGCAAGCCAAAGGAGATCTGGTGGTCGTTTGGCACAACCGTGACCGCATCCCAGGCACCGGGGAGCTAATTCAGGCGTAAATCAGCCAACGACGCGGTTCGACAAGCCTGTCCCTTCGATAAAACTCTGGGCAGGCTCTGAGCTTGCCGAAGGGTTCACCACGAGCGGCTCGTCACTCGGAACCCGTTCATCCTGAGCCTGTCGAAGGATGCAGCGAGAGAGATTAACTGATTATTCGGCAAGTGCTAGAGAGGGCAACCCGATTTTTCTGAGTTGCCCTCTCTAGTTTTTATAACCCTTAAATGCCCCGAACCCTTGTTCCCCTCTAGCCGTTCACCTCAACAACCATCTCCACCTCCACGCAACTGCCCCGGGGCAGGCCGCCCATGCCCACCGCAGACCGCGCGTGCCGTCCGGCGTTTCCGTACAACTCCACCAGTAAATCGGACGCGCCGTTGGCCACCACAAAGTGCCGGTCAAATTCCGGGTCGGCGTTGACCATCACCAGCAGCTTCAGCACCTGCTTCACATTGTCCAGGTCGCTGATGGAGTCCTTGATGCTGGCCAGGCAGTTAATCGTCGCTAATCTGGCCGCGTCATACCCCTGCTCGACAGTTACCTCCCGACCCACCTTGCCTGGGTAAAGCACCGTCCCATCGGGCTTGCGGGGCAAGTGACCGGCGACAAAAAGCAGGTTGCCCGATCTCTGAACCTGTACAAAATTGGCCAGCGGCGCCGACGGTGCCACCAGATTGACGCCCATTGCGGAAATTTTCTGCTCAATCTGCATCTCAACCTCGCGAAAATATATTTCCGCTAACGATCTGGTTGGCGGACAATCATATTACATTTACCGTTACATGTATCCGACGGGGATTACTTGCCCAGGTTAATCACAATGTTGTCGGGGGAGCGGGCCAGCACCGCAGTGTGCGGCTCGTCGAAGGGGTTGCACTCGATGTGCGGTGTATGCGGCGGCACGAACAAGAACTCGCCGGGGCCAGCCTCGACAAACTCCTTGAAGTCTTCGCCATAGTAGACCCGGACTTTGCCGCTGAGGACATAAGCGGCAGTCTCGGCCTCGCCGTGGTGATGGGGCTGTCCCTCTTCGTTAGGCGCGGCGGTGACCAGACCCAGCCAGATTTTGGAGGCACCGACAGTATCGGAGGTTATCCCCGGCTGCCTAATCATTCCCCGGGTTTGAATGGTGGCGGCGGCATCCTGTGGGCCCTTCACTACATAGGGTATTTGGGATTTGGTGGTAGTCATGGTGGTGAGGCTCCTCTTGTGTGGAATTTGGGACGGGAATTTGGGCTGATGGTATGCCGAGAGGGTGGGGATGTCAAGTTGACTAAACGCTTCTCGTATCCTCTTGGGCCGTCGCCAGATTACGGCGGCTAGCGACCGTGCTGACGTGGTCACTACCAAGCACCTGCTCCCGTGCCTGTAGCGTGTCGCGGTACAGATCAATGGCGTCCTGCAGACGACCAGTTACCCGATAGCAGTTGGCCAGGCTGCCCCGACTGCGCAGCGTGTCAGGATGCTTGTCCCCCAAAGCCAATTCCCGCTCTCGCAAGATTCCCTCAAACAACGGTATAGCCTCCGGATAACGACCGGCGGCATAGTAGCAGTTGGCCAGACTACTGCGGCGGCGCAGGGTGGTCAGGTGCGCCGCGCCAAAGACTCGGGTGCAGGCGGCCACGTTTTTCTCGAACAGCGCGATGGCCTGGTCATAGCTTCCAACAGCGCGATAGGCGTGGGCCAGCTTGTGCCGGGCGCGGATGGAGTCGGGGTGGTCTTCGCCTAGCGAGTTTTCCAGGCTGGCTAATGCAGCTTTGATGTCTTGGATATTCATTCTTGCCACATCAGTCCAAGTTGGACCTGCAACGCAAATTCTATTTTTCGCATATCATCAACGGATAATACCCCCTCACGGTCCCTCAAACGTGACTTGCTAACGGTAGCTATCTGATCTGCCATCGCTTTGTTTTGCCGGTCGTTGAGCGTAACGTAGGCTTCGCTGGGATACAGTCGCTGTACATTGCTGGTCAAAGGAACCACTTGCACCCGATTCAAACTTTGGTTAGAAGCATTGTTGCTGACGATTACTGCTGGCCGTTGTTTGCGAATTTCGCCGCCAATCGAAGGCTCAAAATTGACCCACCACACCTCACCTCGGTTCACTACCCACATCTCCAATAGTTGCTTCAGTCCACTCCAATGCCTCAGCTTCGCGCTCTTCGTCCTCAGCCATTTCCCGATAGGCCGCTGCTAAGTCTGCTTCAATAACATAGGGACGAACCAAGTCTTCAATAAACTGGCTAATCAGGCCCTTGCCTACATTTTTGTGAAGCGCATAATACACTCTTTCATCAAGAGTAATTGTAAGTTTTTTATGCATTCATCCCACTCATACGTATCTTACACGTATCATTATACGTTGAGGTTGGATCGCCTTGTCAATCCTTAACGAATATTGAGAAGGTGTAAGATTACCGTGCTGTATAAAATCCGGGAGAAATTCCAGTCTTGAAAATGTCCACCAGCCCAGGAAATGTGACCATGTATGCCACCAGACAATAATACCGCCGCTGAGGTCGCTCAGGCGGACGAACCCAACAATGTGCGGTCGTCCGAACCGGCTAGAAGTAGCGCCCGGCGGGGCGGGATGAAGACTTTCACCTCGCTACAGAATAACCTCAATTACCGCTACCTGTTCACCGGCAACCTGTTCGCCAACGCCGCCCAGTGGCTCCAGTTTATCAGCATTGGGTGGCTGGCTCTGGACATCAGCGGTTCGGCCTTCCACTCCATCATGGCGGTGGCGGTGCGGGCAGTTCCGACGCTGGTCTTAGGCCCTTGGGGCGGTGTGCTGGCCGACCGCATTGATCGGCGCAAGCTGGCAATGGCTACCCAGGTGGGCCTGAGCGGCGCGGCGGTGACCTTCGCGTTCCTGATCCTCCAAGAACAGGTCACCAGCGTCTGGTACGTCTACGCCTACACCCTCGTCACCGGGGTTGGATTTTCCATCATACAACCGGTACGCCAGTCCCTGATCGCCAATACCGTCCGAAAGCCAGACATGGCCAACGCCCTGGCGTTAAACGCGCTGGCGGTAACTTCTATGCGGTTGGTTGGGGCCGCGCTGGGTGGCATCCTGATTGAGACCCTGGGCTTTCAGTGGAACTTCTTCGTGGAAGGAGGGCTTTACATCGGGATGATGGCGCTGCTGATTCCCATGCGCACACCTTACACAGAAGCCAGCACCGCCCGACGAAGTTCGCCGTTGAGCAACCTCAAGGAAGGCCTGTCCTACATTGTAAAGAGCCGGGTGATGTTGCGGTTGATGACCCTGAACTTTGTCCGGACTGGCGTGTTCGCCCCATTGCTGCTCTTGCTGCCCGCCTATACTTCCGAAGCCCTGGGCGCGGGCCCCGGAATTGGCACCGCGATGTTGGTGAGCATGGGCATTGGCGGGGTTACCGCGACGTTCATCATGTCGTCCTGGGGATTCTTGACCAAAAAGGGTCTGGTGAGTCTGATCACTCTGGTAATTGGTTCCGCGGTAATCACCAGCCTGGGCCTATCCCACTGGATCTGGTACTCGGTGCCGATAATGGTGGTAATGGGCATTTCTCAGAGCAATTTCATAGTCGCCAACCAGACTTTGGTGCAGAATATAGTGCCCGACACCCTGCGGGGCCGGGTATCCAGCGTCTGGCACTACGAGCAGGGGCTGATTCCGTTGTTTTCCGGGATGATCGGCCTCTTAGCCACCCAGGTCGGCATTTCCTGGGCGATTCTCGGATTCGGCGCCGCGGCGCTGGCCCTGAGTGTTTTCTTTCTGATTCGCTTTGGCGACATTAGGTCGCTGGACTGAGCGCGCGCCGTAATCTGACAAACAACAGTAGCCCGGTCGGCAGTAGCCCGGTCGGCTAATCTATGGTAATTTTTCCCAAAGTCTCAGCGACGGAGGGCCGCAAAACATGGAACCAAGAATCAGCATAATCACTCTGGGAGTATCTAACCTGGCCAAGTCCATTGAATTTTATCGGGATGGACTGGGCCTGCCGTTGCGCCCCGGCGAAGCAGCCATCGCCTTCTTTGAGACCAAGGGCACCTGGCTGGCGCTGTTTCCTCGGGAGTCTCTGGCCGAAGACGCTAACGTGCCCCTGCCGGGCGGTGGCTCGCCGGGGTTTACCCTGGCGCACAATGTACGCAGCAAGGAAGAGGTCGATGCCCTGATCGGCCACGCGGTTTCGGTTGGCGCAACCCTGGTCAAGCCTGCCCACGACGCCGAATGGGGCGGCTACTCCGGCTATTTTGCCGACCCGGACGGCTATCTCTGGGAAATCTGCTGGAATCCCTTTTTCTGGATTGAGTGATTCCGGTCGCAAAGCTCACCGCAGCGCAACAGAGGACGCTGAAAACAGAACAAAAGTAACCAGAACAACCTATACGAACTTTGCGTCTCTAGGGTTTTAAGATAAATCCTGGATAGTTACGTTGCGGTTGTCCCCTTGCCATCAGCAATTCTAATTATGGCAATTCGACCCCGCGTATCGGCAGAAAATCGCTCCTCTGAACCCATCACTCGTATCTGTACAAGAGGGC
>MUCJ01000007.1 GCA_002816715.1 SAR202 cluster bacterium Casp-Chloro-G3
AAGCCGATGGGCAGCGAGGTCAAAAAGACCAGACGCCAACCCAATTGGGCACTGAAGAACTGTAGAAAAACCCCGAAGACGACCAATCCAACTAGCGTGCCGATACGGGCCGACACCACTGGAACCGAGAACGCCCGTCCTCGCTCCTCGGGGGTAAAAACAATGGCTAAGAGGGCGTTGGAGTTGGCCGTGATCATTGCTCCGCCAACACCGACAACACCGCTCCACAATATCAATTGGTTCAAGCTCAGGGCGACGGACGAAAGCACGCTGCCAACGATCATTACAATCGCGCCAAGGAGGAAGACCCGCACGTGCCCGAATTTCTCTCCCATGCGAGCCGCTAGGAACACGGTGCTGCCCAACATCAGCAACCGGATGATGATCATCCAGGCGGCCTGGGAGACTTCGACATCAAAGTGGCGTGCCACGGAAGGGATGGTCATGGCAATTGGCATGCTGGATAATTGAACTAGCATCTGGGTCGAAGCCAGGGCAATCATTGTTTCCCGGCGTTGGCGGTCGGTGCCCAATTCCCGGAAAGTACTCAGCACGTTCACGCGCTGCAACATCAATAAAAATAGGTGCATGTTGGCTCCTGTTCAGTTTGGTGGATGAGGGTCAATACAAGCTGTCTACGTCCGGGCGCAAAAACAAAACCGGGGTACTCGCAATCAAGTATCCCCGGGTACTAAGCGCTCGGCAAACTAAAACTACACTGATGACAACAGTTACTTAACGTTTTGGCCCTCTGAATCAAGCAAATCCCGGGTATTATTTCTTGAAAAAGTCCCGGTTCTTTTGAATGTACGGTCGCCAGTTGCCTGGAACCGTGAACTCGTCGAATATGGCGTTGACTGGGCAGACGGACTCACAATAAGCGCAGTCAATGCAATCGGTCGGATTTATATAGAACATGTTCTCGTCATCGGTTGTATGGATGCAGTCAACCGGACATACGGTGACACAAGACGCATCTTTAACATCGATACAAGGCTCGGTTATTACGAAAGCCATTCAGTTATTTCCATCATCCCATGGTGGAGTTGAAGTTAATCCCCTAGTTGCCCTTTCTTATTGACTCCAAGACAAGAGAGGACTGAGACCATTCTCAATTTCGAACCATAATTTGTCAAGTGATATTATATGATATATTATATTACGATACTTGTGATAATGGAATCCGATAAACCGTGATGAGGGGCGTTAAATGGAACTTCGGGAGATCATTAGCTTCTATCATGTGGCTCGCCTCCACAGCGTGTCCAAAGCAGCCCGCCGGTTAGAATTGGGGCAGCCTACTGTTACAACTCATCTGAGAAAGCTTGAAGCTGAGTTTAGTATCACCCTCTTTGACCGCATCAAAAGGCCGATACAGCTAACCTCCGAGGGTGGCACTTTTCTTGAGTTGATCACGCCCATCGTTAATTCGGTTGACACACTAAAGAACCAGATGGACTACTCAGAGCGGCGCGGGTCTTTTGTGGTCGGAGCATACCCAGACCTGGTGATGCACCATCTGCCTCGGCCGATCCGGTCATTTCGTGAACTCTATCCTGATGTACGCCTGAGGCTGATCGCCAGATCATATATCTCCCTAATTCAACTGGTTAGGTCCGGCGAGTTGGATCTGGCCTTGTGCTCCGCTCCCCCACCGGACGATTCATCCCTGGAGTTTATCGAACTGTTCAAGTACAACATCGTACTGATGACCCCGCCTGGCCATGAATTGCTTCAAAAGAGTCCAATACAATTGCAGGATGCGGCGGAATGGCCCTTGATTCTGTCTGGCCCGGAGAGCCTGACCCGGCGTATCGTTGAGCAGACACTTAGGGAGCAGGGTATCAGCTACGATGTAGTGCTGGAAATGGACAATGCCGAGTTGATCAAGCAATACGTGGAAGTTGGATTGGGTATATCTATTGGCGCCGACTTTACGCTGCACCCAGAAGACCACAATAAGCTGGGCGTTGTTAAGTTGGACCATCTGTTTCCTACCTGGAGCATTGGAATGTGCACGCTGAGGGGCAAATTCCTGGGTAAGGCAGTGCGCAATTTCATGAATACCTTGATGGGGGAGTTGTCTGGATTCCATCCGGAGTTGGCCGATTGGAACCGACCGTGGGGCGTGAATGCCAAGCTCGCCAGCATAGCCACCGATGACTCCTAGTTGATACGCCGGGGATAATCCGGTCTGGCCTTGGGAGGTGAAATGGTCTGCACTTAGCTGTCGTTAGCTCTCCCGGCCCGTCGGCCCGCCGTTTCTCGTACCAACAGCATCATGCCCAACGCAGCCGCTCCCAGCAGGACTGCGTCCACCCCCAGCGACCAGGCGAACCCAGCCAGGTCGGCGACGCCTCCCAGTAACAAGGCTCCCACCACCGACCCCACCCCGCCAAAGGTCCGGTAAAATCCCATAGTAACGCCTTCCAGCCCCGGCGGAGCAATATCGGCGAAAAATGCCACGCTCGGCGGCCCCGCCAGCCCTTCTCCCAAACCCAAAAGCACCCCGGAAAACATCAGCTCAAGTAAAGTGCCTCCCCGAGAAAACACGATTATCCCCAATATAATTAGAACCACGGCAGGCACAATGGTGAACTTGCGCCCGAATCTATCAGAAAGAAAACCGGCGGCCATGGTGGTGAAGAACTGGGGAAAATGAGTCACGCTGATAAACGCTCCGAGTTGGTCCGGTCGGAACCCCTTGGCCTCGCCGTACAGAGGCATTATGCTGAACCGCCCGCCCTGGCGGTTGGCCACAATCATCAAGCTGAACAGGCCCACGAAGACAAACCCGGGACTGAGTAATAACCGGCGCAACGATCCCGGCGGCGCAATTTGCGCCCGTGAGTTGCCAGCTCGTCGAGGTTGATTACGCGTGGGCGTGGACTGGCGATCCGGTCTGGACTCCGGCACCAGCAGCAGCAACGTGACCAACGCTACCGCAATTAGACCAGCTTGCAGGTACAGCGGCGTCCTCAACCCAAAATGCTCGCCGATGTAACCGCCGGTGACCGGGCCTAAACTCTGCCCCACCAGAATGCTCATTTCCTGCAAGCTCAGAAACCTGGCCCGGTTATCTGAAGTTGCTACATCATGGAGATAAACCGAGACTCCGGTGGTGTACATGCTGGCCCCCAGGCCCGAGACCAATCGCCACACCAGCAGCCAGACAAAACTGAACGACACGGCGACCATCGCGGCCCCCAGCAAATTGATCGCGGTGCCCACTCCCAGCACAAATTTGCGTCCGTAACGCTGCGTGAGATAGCCGGCTGGCAGGCTGGTAACCAAACGTGCCATGCCGAACAGGCCCACCGCCAGTCCGATTTGAGTACGGCTCACGTGGTATTCCTGGTCGACAAACAGGGGAAGCACCGGAGATATTGCGCCCATACCAACACTGGTGATGAAGATGGTCAGACACAGGAATACAACGCCACGATGATCGCTGACGGTCACTTTGATTTGCTGGAGGTTAGACTGAAGTAATGACTGTAGTTTCAATCCGAGACGCTTTCCGATACACCTTCCGAGCCGCTAGATGAGAGCGTTTCGTTGTCTGAATGGTCTCGCGGCAAGACCTCCCTGACTCGACGCTCCAGATAGGTGCGAGGCAACATTACGTAGCGACGGCACTGCTGGCAGACTATGCCAATATCTGCGCCCAGCCGGGTCACCTCCCAGAGGCTGCTCCCGCAGGGGTGCAACTTTTTCATCCGCACCACGTCGCCGATGCTTAGCTCTAGGGCCATCCCTTGCCCTCGGCATCCAACACCCGATTGATGGCCTCTCTCAAGTCTGACGCGGCGCGGCGGGCGGCTTCAGCAAAGTCCGGGCCGGTGGATGCGTATATTATTCCCCGGGAGGAGTTGATAATCGCCAGCCGACCTTCAGCGTCGGTGCCATTGCGAATTGCGGCCTCCAGGTCGCCGCCTTGTGCGCCAACTCCTGGGATTAGCAACGGCATGGTCGCGCCAAGGGTTCTCACCTGGGCCAACTGTTCTGGAAAAGTTGCGCCGACCACCAGTCCCAGGTTGTCCTTAGCGTTCCAGGTCTGGGCCTCTGCGGCCAGATGCTGGTACAACGGGACTTTGCCGCTGTCAGACTCGATTTTCAGGTCCTGCAGGTCGACTGACCCGGGATTCGATCCGCGGCACCAGATAAACACCCCTCGTTGCTCATCTCCCAAGAAGGGTTCCACCGTATCTCGCCCGCCCCATGCGTTGAGCGTGACCGCGTCAAAATTCCAGACTTGAAACATGGCTTTAGCGTAAGCCTCCGCCGAGGGGCCGATGTCACCCCGCTTGGCGTCGCCAATAATGACTGCCGACGGGGCCGATTGCCGAATTAATGCGACGGTGCTCTCCAACGCCCGTAGGCCCGGCATTCCCAAGGCTTCATAGAAGGCCAGGTTGGGTTTGTAGGCGCAGGCCTGGTCAGCGGTGGATTCGACAATAGCTCGATTGAATTCCACCACGTCATCAATGGGCATCCTGGCCGGGTCAGGGTCTAACCCAACGCAGACCAGACTCTGGTTGGCGGCGCAGGCATTTTGCAGTCTGGCGGTAAAGCTTGGCATTGGCGGTTTCTCGTTTGGCTGATTTCTGGCGAGAAAAGTTCCGGCAATGCTGGAATACTCCAAGCGCCTGGATTTTCTCGTTGGGTTATTATATCTTCGTGGTCAATGGGAAGCCATTGGCTTAACCCGCTCCGGCGTATATTAAGAAAGCCTTAGTTCGATTATAAAAAGCATTATTACATTGAGGGCGCATGAAGCTCAGTCCTGACCTGGTAGAAGGTAGATTCATCGTGCGGCTCAACCGTTTCGCCGCCAGAATGGAAGTGGCAGGCCGTGAGGTCATGGTGCATCTGGCCAACTCGGGCAGACTGGGCGAACTGTTGGTGCCCGGCTACCGGATGTTGCTCAAGCCGGTAGCCGGCGACCACCGGAAGTGCCCTTTTGATCTGGCCCTGGTGGACTTGGGCTTTACCCTATGCTCCGCCGACGCCCGCTTGCCCAATCCACTGCTGGCCGAAGCCATCGAAGCCGGGCGGGTGGCTGAGTTTCAGGACAATACCCAGGTCAGACGAGAAGTAACCTATGGGGATAGCCGGCTGGACCTGCTGCTGGAAGACTCAGCCCCGCCCTGCTTCGTGGAAACCAAGTCGGTGACATTGGTGGTGGACGGGCGGGCGTTATTTCCCGACGCTCCCACTTTGCGGGGCGTCAAACACCTGAACAGCCTGATTCACGCCAAAGCAGAAGGGTATCGCGCGGCAGTGGTTTTCGTGATTCAGCGCAGCGACGCGAAAGAGTTTTCTCCCCACGATTTGGCCGACCCGTTATTGGGCGAAACCCTGCGCCGCGCAGTAAATTCCGGGGTTGAAGCTTACGCCTATTGCTGCCAGGTTTCTGAGTCGGAAATCCGGCTGGCTAACCGCATACCAATTGTACTGTGAAGCCAAACCAGGGAAGGTCCGGATTGGTTGACGTGAATCCAGATGGCATCCTCCTGACAATATATCATCGGCTGTATCTAGATTACGGGCCGCAAGGTTGGTGGCCCGGCGACGGCCCGCTAGACGTGATTATCGGGGCGATTCTAACCCAGTCGGCGGCCTGGACCAACGTAGAGATGGCCCTGCGGAACCTGAAAGAAGCAGACTGTTGGTCTTTGGCGGCCATCCACCGTTGTCCCGAAGCAGAGTTGGCATTGATCATACGCCCCTGCGGCTACTTCAACAGCAAGGCCCGTAAGCTAAAGGCCTTCGCCGCCCACGTGTTTCAAGAATATCAGGGCGACTTGAGTCGGCTCCTGGCTAAAGACATCCAACCCCTTCGTGCTGAGTTGCTGTCGATCCACGGTATCGGGCCAGAGACCGCCGATGATATTCTGGTATACGCAGCCGGAAAGCCTTCCTTCGTGATCGACGTCTACACCAAGCGAATTTTACAGCGGATGGGCTTGGCAACGAGAATCAGAGATAGCGACTACCACGCTTTCCAGGCCCTTTTCCACACAGCTCTCCCCCAAGACGTCAGCTTGTTCAATGAATACCATGCGCTGCTGGACGAGCACGCCAAGAGAGCCTGCGCCAAAATGCCACGTTGTTCTGGATGCTGCTTGCAAGACCTATGCCTGACCGGACAGCAGTTATCGTCGGCAGAAGCCACCCCGAAGCTGAATTGACGATGCCGGATGCCGTTGCTACTATGGCTTCGCTAGGATTGTCCACGGCGGCACTGAGAAGTGAAATTAGGAGGAACCACAATGCAAGTAGTTAGAGTTTATACCGGCGACGATGGTGAGTCGCACCTGTAGGAATTGGAGCTTCCCTACGAGCAGGTCGCCAAAGCCGAGCGCACCGCCATGCAGAGCGCCACGGGCATTCAGTTTCGGCGGGCGCCGGTGGGTGATTTCCAAGACTTTCACATCGCCCCGCGACGGCAGTACGTCATCACTTTGCAGGGGCAGGCGGAAATCGGTCTTGGCGACGGCACCAAGCGGATCTTCAACCCTGGTGATGTGCTGCTGGCCGATGATTTGACCGGTCGCGGCCACACTTGACGTCCTTGGGATTGGTAATTATAGTTCAGGGCAACCCAGAGGGAACTATGCCCAGGAAATTCGGTTTGATCTGGGGAATAAGGGGCAACATTGCAGGCACATTCTTGAATAGCCAATATCTGTACCGGTTCACATTTTTGTTTCTAGTATTGGTTATCATCATGTTGATCGCCTGCTCATCAGAGGGCGGGACCCCGGTTACGAATGATGAACTTCAAGCCACCATTGCGGGGCCAGCAGGCCAGCCGAATTCTTCTCCATCAGCTGAAACCTCGGGTTCCGTCCAATCTCCATACCAGGGACAGGAAACCCGAAAGATCAAGGCCTTGTCTCAGGATGATATCGACGGGTTGCTTAACGGCTCGGGAACTCCTTTTGGTGGAATTGCCAAGCCAGCGGAACTTAACGGATATCCGGGCCCGCGCCATGTTTTGGACGCGGTTGCGTCGGGAGAGTTCCAGGTGACGCCGGAGCAACTAGCGCAAATCGAATCACTTTACGACGGGATGCAGTCAGAAGCAATTGAACTTGGCCAAACCATCATAGGGGCTGAAGAGTCGATTGATACCGCGTTTTCTAGCGGTACTATCACTGAAGAATCTCTGAAAGACAAAATTGCCCTGAGCGCGAAACTATATGGCCAGTTGAGAATAGTCCATCTGAAAACGCACCTGTCCATGATTGATATTTTGAATCTAGAACAAGTTGCTCACTACAATGTACTGCGAGGGTATTCGTCAGGGGGCGACCCCTGCGCCGAAGTCCCACCAGGAGACCACGATGCCGCACTATGGAAGAAGCACAACAACTGCCCATAGATGTAGCCTTCCCGATGGCGCGAGTGTGACCGTCCAGGTGTTTAATCCCAATGCGGCGATAATGCTACCTATTTAGGCACCTTCGACAAGCTCAATGCGGGCGGTAGTCCCTTTATCCACTCGCGATGAGTTTGTCGAACCCCTGTTTAGGGCTGGCGTTTTACCCTTCGCAACAGCTTACGCTTCAGTTATATGACAAGCTCATCCAACCGCACGATCGCCCCTCCATGGGTTATTCCCGTTTCAACCATATGGGAAATGTGGGCTGAGACTAAGGTCTGGTTATTGTCTGTGTACCTAACCGAAGTGACACCTGGCGTCAAGTCCAATGCTTCGGCCGACGCTGTACTCCCAACGTAAAATGTGATGGCCGATACGGTACCTCCGCTACCCGTGGCCGACGCGGTGGCGACAACCGAACCCTTTAGCTGCATTGTCGATTGGGTCTCAGATAACCCAGAGCTGATGGTCTGTTTGGCTTTGTCGGTAGTGAACAGTCTGGTGGAAAGGGCAGCAAATGAGAACACTGAAGCCACCACAACAAAAGCAATGAGAACGATGGCAGTTTCCAGACCAGTGATGCCTTGTTGCTCGCTTGGAATAATACGAATGGGCTTTAGAGTGCTGCGGAACATAATTGTCACAAACAAAGTTAAGGATGGTAATGGCTAGGTTAACGTTGCTAGCAATAGCAGAGTAAAATCGGCGGGACACATGGGACGACACCCTGTTCCTAGGGACGTATCCCATCAGTCTAGACCTGTTAATCATGTCTATTCAGAAACTCTATTGAGGTCATTTCACCCTTTAATTCCCAAGCAAACACTTTTGATAATCCAGTGTAGAATCGGCGCAATGTTGCCGGTTGTGGTTTAATAGTGTCTCCACCGGAGATATGACCCGTAAGCTGCTAAGTTGCTCCGGTCGAATACTCAGATGTTATCTAGCCCATTGCAAATTGGAGGTGGACAATGCCTGTCGCCCAGCTACCCGGCAACCTGGAAATGTACTATCAGGATGACGACTATACCGACCCATGGCGAACCCCGGAAACGGTGGTCCTGCACCACGGCAACGCGAAGAACTCCCAACTCTGGTATGCCTGGGTGCCGCTGCTGGCCCGTCAGTACCGGGTAATTCGCCTGGACGCCCGAGGATTTGGCAAATCCACCGTGCCCCCCAAAGGGTACGACTGGTCTTTGAGCGGATTCGGGACTGATCTGTCAAACCTGCTTGACTCTCTTGATATCGACAAAGTACACCTCATTGGAGAGACCATCGGCGGCACCATTGCGTTGCAGTTTGCTTACGATCATCCGGAGCGAGTGCAAACTGTAACTGCATGCACGTCGCCGTTCAACTTTACGAACGTGTCCACCTATCTGGACAACCGCAATCTGGTGCTGGCAGAGGGCGTCGAGAGTTGGGTGCGCCAGACCGCTGACCGGCGTTTGGAACCGGGGCACTCCGACCCTGCTCACCACGAATGGTACGCCCAACAGATGATCAACACTTCCGCGCAGGTAGTTACCGAAACCCTGACCTACCTGTCGACCCAAGACTTGACGCCGATATTGCCGAAGATACAGACGCCTGCCCTCGTATTGGTGGGTGAGCAGAGTTCGATGAATACCGCCGACCGCGCGCAGGGAATGGCAAAATTACTGCCCAACGGTCGTTTGGTGGAAATCTCCGGCGGCTCAGGCTATATTCAGCACTCAGACCCGGAGGGCTGCGTCGCCGCATGGCGTGAGTTCGTAGGGCTGTTGACCCACCAACATTAAGCAGCTATCTCAAAACGTGGTTCGGCAGGCTCAGCGCGAGCGGGGGCGCAAATCCTGTCCGCTCACCTTGAGCCCGTCGAAGGATAAATTAGCCGAGTTTTTAAATAGGCGCCTAAAACAAGGATTTTGACTGCCCACCGTCAATGTTGATGCAGGCCCCAGTGATCAGGTCGGCCCGATCTGAGGCCAGAAACGCCACCATTTCGCCGATGGGTTCAGGCCACCCAAAGCGGCCCATCGGCAGATTTCGGGCGACAAATTCTGACACTGTGTCCGGCGTCTCAGTTCGCTGGAACCGGTCCCAGGTGCTGCCAGGAAAGTCGATCGAACCCGGCGCAACGCAGTTGACCAGCACTCGATGAGGAGCCATCTGCACCGCCAAATGCTTGGAAAAGGCGATCAGCCCAGCTTTGCCGGTCATGTAATCTATCGATCCGCCATGCTCTCGGCCATAAATCGAAGCAATATTGATGATGCGACCCCACCGCTGCTCTTTCATGTGGGGTAAGACCATCTTGGCCAGCCTCACTGCGCTGATCAGGTTTACCTCAAGCCCAGCCACGAACTGCTCCATGCTGGTGTCCTCAATTCTCACCGAACCACGCCTGCCACCGACGTTGTTGACCAGAATGTCGGGATGTCCCATCTCGGACACTGTCTCTTCGTAAAATTTGGCCGAGTCGGCGTCAATGGTTACATCTGCTCCGGTGCCCCGGGCCTGGTAACCTTGAGCGACGAACTCGTCAACCCGGTCGTCGACTCGACGGCCGTCCCGACCGCATATGGAAACCTGGCAGCCTTCCCGAGCCAACGCAGTGGCAATTTGCAGCCCCAAACCCCGGCTGCCGCCAGTTATCATCGCTATTTTGCCATCCAACGATAGGTCCATCCCTTCCTCCGGTAATTACTCCTAACCAAACGCCTGGTTTAGCCGAACGAGGGAGATTATAACTGCCAACCCCATGTTATAATAGTGCCCGCACCGGCTAGAGCACGTTCCTGCTTCGCCCTGCACCACCTCTTAAATCTTTGGAGAAAACTGACATGATAAAGCGATTTTCGGTGCTCTACGTTGGACAGGTAGATTTTGAAAACGTGGGCGCCAACGGGACTCCCGCCGACGAGCGAAGGTATTCCAACGACAAGCTAATTGAGCCTTACCGTCATGCGGTCGAACTGGCTCAGCATATGGACGAGCTAGGCTTCTACTGCCTATGGACGGCGGAACACCACTTTCAGCGGGAAGGGTACGAGGTGTTCCCCAACCTGACTCTGCTGGGCGTCCACCTGGCCGGAGTAACCAAGAAGCTCAAATTTGGCGCGGGCTTTAATATTGTGCCCATGTGGCACCCGTTACGGCTGGCTGAGGACTTCGCCATGGCCGACGTTCTGACCGGAGGCCGCCTGATCTTTGGTGTGGGACGAGGCTACCACTCCCGTGAAGTGGAGACCCTAGGCGCGCCGATGATCGATAACGACGCCAACAAAGAACTCTTTGAAGAGCAAATGGAGATTATCTTCAAGGCATTTAACGAGGAATCCTTCAGTCATAAGGGTAAGTACTACACTATCCCCGCCGACGTGCCCTACCGGGGATACCAGCTCAAGGACATTACCCTGGTTCCCAGGCCAATCAACCTTCCGGTGGAAATCTGGCAGCCCATCGCCAGCGGGCGCACCCTGGACTACATCGCCCAGAAGGGTATCAAAGGGGTGATCGCACTGACCGGAGAGGTGCTGGCCAAGCGTCTGTTTGCGGCCTACCACGAGGCCGCCAATAAAGCTGGGCGACAGATAACGTTGGGGGAAGACATGGCTCTCGGCATTGGTTTCTACATTGCCGATTCCCAGGAAGAGGCCATCAACCGAGTCCGTCCCTACCACGACGAACGCTACAAGTGGTTCGCTCCCTTCGGGTTCGTGCGCTACACCGACGCAGAAGGGCGCCCCTGGGGCACCCCCGGCGCCCCGGTGCGAGTACCTAATATTGAAGATGGCGTGCAGCAGAAAGCCTGGTTCTGCGGATCTCCCGACGAATTCATCAAGTATCTGCGGGAAATGGAAGAGACCTACCCAGGGATGGAAGACTTCATTTTGCAGTGGCCCGAGGGGATGCCCTGGCCCGAGTTCAAGAATCAGTTGGCCATCTTCGCCAAAGAGGTCATGCCAGCCTTCACCGGACAGACATCAGCGGTCGGCGGGGACTGAGAACCCATATCAAAACCGCATAGACGCAAAGTCCGCAAAGATTGCTCTGCTTGCTTTTTTATGGTCTCAGCGCTCACTGTAACTCCGCGGTGAATTCTGGACAGTCACTTGGCCAGTCACTGGGAAGCACCAAGAAAATGGAGAAGCCAACGCCCTTGCTAGCTCCAATCGATTAACCGTTAACGCCACTGGGCGACTAAACCAAAGCGTGAAAAGCTAACTAGGCTCGACGTACTGAGTATTGGCACCCAGCATCAAGCACGGCTCTCCCCACTGGCTGGCGTTCTCCAACTCCCAGTCATCTTCCGAATCATCGGGCTTCAGTCGGATGCCCTCGTTGCCGCCGTAGATCAGCAAAATGACGCCGTCCCCTGAGTCCTCGGCCTTAACCGCGTAGGCTGGGCATTGACCCTGGTCACTCCAACCGGTTACATCACACCACCGGTCCTCCCCCACCAAATCGGAGGTGAATATCTTACTGACCGGCTTGGGCGCGTCAAGTAAATCAAAAACCCGGTTTAGATCCATGGGGCTGTTGCCATCAGCCAATACTTCAACTTCATACAGCATGTCTATTCCTGTGTAGGACTCATTGTCCAGCTTGCCATTATTGTATGAGAAGGCATTGGGTTCATCAAGCAGACCCACATCTGGCTTTGGCGCATCTAAGTTTTTGATAGAGTCAAGATTGCGCGCTGAAGTCACTGAGTTCCCATTTTGCGGATCAGAGACGAACCCTGTACCATTATCAACAGACAGCTCTTGAATCTCTTTAGATTTTCTTGGGAGGACTAAGTATGGCCATCGCTATCCAGGAATTAACCCCTTTTCAGGAAGTGAATTTGTTCCTCGACGATTCCGCCGACCGCTTGGGACTGTCCGACGGCCTCCGGGAAATGTTGCGCCAACCCTGGCGGGAACTGAAAGTGCAGGTGCCAGTGCGTATGGACGATGGCCGCGTCGAGGTGTTTTCCGGTTACCGGATCCAGCACAACGGCGCGCGCGGGCCATACAAAGGCGGCGTGCGCTACCATCCCCAGGCCGACGCCGAAGAAGTACGCGCACTGGCCTCGCTGATGACCTGGAAAAACGCCCTGGTGAATGTGCCCTTCGGCGGGGCCAAAGGCGGGGTGCAGTGCGACCCCCGACAACTTAGCGAAAGCGAACTGAACCGCCTCACCCGCCGCTACACCCTGAACATTTCCCACCTACTGGCCCCCAACCGGGATATACCGGCGCCAGATATGGGCACCAACGCCCAGACCATGGCTTGGATGATGGACGCCTATGGACAAATTCATGGACACTCCCCGGCAATTGTCACTGGAAAGCCAGTGGAACTGGGCGGTTCCCTGGGCCGGGAGGCGGCCACCGGGCGTGGGGTTGCCTTCATCCTTCAAGAAGCGGCCACCGACCTCAGTATGGACATGGATGGTATCCGAATCGTGATACAGGGCTATGGCAACGTGGGGTCATGGGCGGCGCAGATACTGCATGATTCTGGTTGCCGAATCATTGCCCTGAGCGACGTTGCGGGAGGCATCTATAACCCCAAAGGGCTGGATGTGTCCAGAATAGCCGAAAATAAGATTGCCGGGATTGGCGTCTCCGAGTATCTGGATGGAGAAAAGGTGACCAATGCCGAGCTTCTGGAATTGGAATGTGATGTGCTGATCCCAGCGGCTATCGACAACGTAATCAATGCTGAGAATGCATCTCGAATAAAGACCAAGTTGATCGCGGAAGCAGCCAACCACCCGGTCACGTTTGGAGCCGACCAGATCCTCAATGACCGAGGCATCACCATTCTGCCCGACATTCTGGTTAACGCGGGCGGGGTCACCGTGTCCTACTTTGAGTGGACTCAAAACCTGCAAGAGTTTCGTTGGGAAGAAGAGCGGGTCAACGACGAGTTGCGCAAGGTAATGTCGAAAGCCTACCAGGCGGTCCATGAAAAAGTGGCCTCTCAAGGCATCAACTACCGCCAGGCCGCTTTTGACATTGGAGTCGGGCGCGTTGCCAGGGCCGTGAACTTGCGTGGGTTCGTGTAGTCTAGATTGAGCCTGCACCTCTGATGGTTTATACTGGCGGCAACACTCTCCCTGCTCATACGAGGAGTCAGCAATGCAAGTCGGCTATTTCACCATGCCCCTACACCCGCCTGGCTCTGATCCCGCCGTGACCATGGAAGCGGACTTGATGCAGATGGAGACCCTGGATCGGCTGGGATACCGGGAAGCCTGGATTGGGGAGCACTTCACCACCGTCTGGGAGAACATACCAGCCCCCGACCAGTTCATTGCCGCCGCCCTGTCGAGGACTAAGAACATAATCTTCGGCACCGGCGTGACCTGCATGCCCAACCACGACCCGTTTATGATTGCCCACCGTATCGCCCAGTTGGACAATCTGGCCAGGGGCCGGTTTTATTGGGGAGTGGGTTCTGGCGGCTTCCCCGGAGATTTCAAGGTCTACGGCTTTGACCCCTCAACTGGCGCCCACCGGGGAATGTCCCGGGACTCGTTAGAGTTAATCCTAAAGATGTGGGAAAACCCCGAGCCTGGATTATACGAAAATCCTTTCTGGAAATTTTCCATACCTGAGCCGGTGCCAGCAATCGGCCTCCGGTTCCACATGCAACCTTATCAGAAGCCGCACCCGCCCATTGGTGTGGCCGGAGTGTCTCCTAAATCAGACACCCTGATCTTCGCCGGAGAAATGGGCTGGCTGCCGCTGAGCATCAATCTGGTGCCCACCGAGATTCTGAAGACCCACTGGGAAGCAGTTGAAGAGGGAGCCAAGAAGTCGGGACGCACTCCAAACCGCAGCGAGTGGCGTATCGCCAAAGAGGTCTACATCGCCGACACGACTGAACAAGCCAGACAAGAAGTGTTGGAAGGCACCATTGGCCGGGACTTTAGAGAATATTTCATTCCATTGATGGCCCATATGAAATCCCTCAGCCTCTTCAAAGGCGAACGAGAAATGCCCGACGAGGCGGTCACTCCCGAGTACCTGATCGACAATGTCTGGATCGTGGGCAGCGTTGATGATGTCACCGAACAACTCCGCCAGCTCTACCGGGACGTCGGGGGGTTCGGTGTGCTGCTGGCAATGGGACACGAGTGGCAGCCCGAAGATAAGTGGGTCAGTTCCATGACCCGCCTGAGTCAGGAAGTGATGCCCCGGCTGTCCGACTTGGCCTGAGGCTATTGCTTCCCTCGCATAATCATCAATCATAGGGGTCATACCCGTAAACACGTAGGAGGTGTACCGTGGCAATAGGCATCAGGTCTTACCGACCACTAATGACCGGCACGACTCACATGGCATCCACCGGGCACTACCTGGCGACGGCAGTGAGCTACAGCATCCTTGAGCAGGGCGGCAACGCCACCGACGCTGGTGTGGCCGCTGGACTGACCCTGAATGTGGTGCTACCCCAATACACCAGCCTGGGCGGGGTGGCTCCTATCCTGGTCCACGATGCCCAAAAGAATGAAACCAAAAGCATCAGCGGGTTGGGCCGCTGGCCCCAAACGGCCAGCATCGCCTATTTCAATGACAATCATGGCGGTCAACTTCCGCCGGGGGTACTGCGTACGGTGACTCCCGCCGCCGCCGATGGCTGGCTCACCGCGCTCCAGCGGTACGGCACCATGACCTTTGAGCAAGTGGCTACCCCGGCGATGGAAATTGCCCAGCGCGGCTTTCCGATCCCGGAAACATTGCATCGAGCGTTGGTCAAAGAGGCCGACAATCTGGTGCATGACGAGGGTGAAGACATCAGGTGGCCCAGCACTTTGGCGGTGTTCTACCGTGATGGCAAAGCGTTGGCCACTGGTGATGTTCTGGTGCAGTCAGACCTGGCCCGCACCTTTCGCCGGATGATTGAGGTGGAGCGCGACAGCGCCAGTCGAGGCAGGGAAGAGGCGATTCGGGCGGTCAGAGACTTCTTCTATCAAGGTGAGATTGCCGAGGAGATGGTGCAATTCATCCAGGAACAGGGCGGCCTGCTCTCGATGGACGACCTGGGCAAATTCCAGGTTGGGGTGGACGAGCCGCCCAGCATTAATTATAAGGGAATCGATGTTTACACCTGCGGGCCTTGGTGCCAGGGGCCAGTGACCCTCCAGACCCTCAGCATTCTAGAGGGCTGCGACCTGAAGGGCATGGGCCACAACAGCGCCGACTACCTGCACACCGTCATCGAAGCCTTGAAGTTGGCCTTTGCCGACCGGCACGCTTATTATGGCGACCCGGACTTTGTGGACGTTCCCCTGACCGGTCTGCTCAATCCGGCCTACGGGGCGCAGCGCAGGGGTCTCATTGACCTGCATCGGGCCGCTCCGCAAATGCCCAATCCCGGCGACCCCTGGGCCTACCAGAGTGGTACTCGTCCCGACCGCAAATATCAGCATCCAGAGCCGGTGGGCGGGCGCCTGGAAGCCGACACTAGCTATATTTGCACAGTAGACCAATGGGGCAATGCTTTCTCTGCCACGCCCAGCGACGGCATTGGCGGCTCACCGGTGGTGCCCGGATTGGGATTCGTTGTCTCGGCCCGAGGCTCCCAGACCTGGCTTGACCCAGACCATCCCTGCGCTTTGGAGCCAGGCAAGCGACCCCGTCTGACTCCTAACCCGGCCATGGCCTTCAAAGACGGTAAGCTGTGGATGCCCTTCGGCACTCCCGCTGGCGACGTGCAATGTCAGTCTATGGTGCAGATGTTCCTCAACGTGGCTGAGTTTGGCATGGATGTCCAGCAGGCCATTGAGGCTCCCCGAGTTTCCACCTGGAGCTTCCCCAACTCCTTCTGGCCGCATGCCTACTATCCTGGGCTGGTGGGAATGGAGGGCCGCATTGACGGTGAGACCGCCCGCAACTTGCGAGAGCGGGGCCATCAAGTCGATGTATGGGACGATTGGACGCCTCGCATGGGTGCCCTATGCGCCGTTGAGATTGACCGCGAACGGGGCGCGCTGTTCGCGGGGGCCGACCTGCGCCGCGACGGCTATGCGATGGGTAGATAATCAACGCGGTAATGCTCACTGATCGCTCACGGTCCTCCCCGATCCTGGCAATTCTGGCATTGTTATTGATGCTCTTGGTTACTGCATGCACCAGGCTGGAACCGGCCACCGACTTTCAGGTTACCCTCTTTGATGGGGATGATTTTCAGCTGGCTGACCAGGTGGGTCGGTCTGCCGTAGTCGTCAATTTCTGGTACCCTTCGTGCCCGCCCTGCCGGGAAGAAATGCCCCAATTTGAGGCAGCCTGGCAGCAGTATCAAGGCGACGGCGTGCGCTTTCTGGGTCTGTTCGTTCCAATGGGATTTGACTCGGAGCAGGACGCTAGGGATTTCGTTGATGAGTTTGGTTTGACCTTCGACTTTGCCACTGACACGCAAGCCTTGATCGCCCAGTCTTATCAGATCGAATACTTTCCAACCACCTATTTCATTGACGCCAAAGGAAAGGTGTTCAAAATGGAAATTAGCAATCTAGACCTGGAGACTATTAGCAGCATTGTCGCCGATATGGACTTGGGTTAGACCGCACGGTTTTTATGCCAGCATTTGACCGCCAATAAATGGACGTGCTGGACTGGATATTAGTGCTGATCCGCTGGGCGCACGCCCTGGGAGCGGTGGCTTGGGTTGGCGGCGGCATGTTTTACATATTGGTGCTCCGTCCAGCGTTGCACCGGTCACCGGCGAATGAGCAGACGAACCGCACTGTTGGCGCTGAGTTTAGGGGGCTGGTAAATACAGCGATAGCGGTGCTGCTGATCACCGGCATTGTCCTATCCGCCAGCCGCCTGACCGCCGACACAGTCAGCATTATTTATGTAGTAGTGCTGGCAGTGAAGATAGCGTTGGCCCTGTATATGTTCTACATTGTGCGGTTTCTGCGCCAACGGGCCTACCCAGAAGAAGTCTCTGCTGGGGCGGGCTGGTGGCCCAAGTTCAAAAGCGGCCTGACCGGCACCACCGGCTTGCTGGTAATCGGTGTCGTGGTCATCGGCCTGGCCGATGTGCTGAGCGCCCTTTTTGAAAACGGCCTGGCTGGGTAGTTGCGCTCCCCAGTGGGGCACCGAGGCTGACACCGAGGTCTGGCCCTTTAAACGAAACACTATCTGAAGAAGAAAATTTCGGAAACCAGGGAGTACACTTGAAAAAAGAACTGATGGAGATTCTGGCCTGCCCGGTCTGCAAGGGCGACCTGGAATTGCGGGTAGTGACCGAAGCAAACGACGACGTTGTAGCAGGGTCATTGCACTGCGCTCAATGTAACGAGACCTATCCCATTGAGGACTCGATACCCAACCTGCTGCCGCCGCAACTGCGTACTTAGTAAATATCTCTAAACTTGGTTCGACCCGCTCGCCACGAGGCTGGCGGGTTCAAAATCCGCTCATCCTGAGCCTGTCGAAGGATAGGTTTCTGAGATCGCCAGAGTTTCGAGATGGTTTCTAAAATCCGCAGTTGTTCGCCTCTTGGCCCATTATTCAGAATGTAAACAGCGGCCACCATCTCGGCGACCGCTGTTTGCATTGACTTCTAGACTAAGACTAATGGACGCGTTGGTACTTGGAGAAGCTCCGCAGTTCTTTGGGGGGATCCATATGGGAACCCCTGATGGTAAAGGAAACTTCCGACACGTAGATATCCCCGTGGGAATCAACAGCGATGCCGTGAGGAGCAATGAACTGGCCCGGGCCTTCCCCTTCGTCCTTATCGCCGAAAACGCAAACCCGCTTGCCATTCAGGTCGTAAATCGACACCCGATGTCCTAGACCTGGGGCGTCATCCACGCCGCCCATGCCGTTAAGCTCGCCGATGTAAATGTGGTCCTGCCACAAAACCATCGAGTCGGGACGGTGGATGTTGCTCCACATGGTGATAAAGCCGCCTTCCGGATCAAAAATCTGCACCCGATGGCATTCCCGGTCAACCACATATACCCGATCATCGTTGTCGAAGGCAATGTTGTGTGGCCGGATGAACTGCCCAGCGTCAATACCCGGCTCTCCCCAGGAGAACTTGAACTTGCCCTCTGGAGTATAAACGTGGATGCGGGAATTACCGTAGCCGTCGGAGATGTAGATATCTCCATTGACGTGCCGGATCGCCGCCGAGGTCGGCCGGTTGAAGGGTTGCCCACTCCAGCGGGGAGATGGGTGGTTTCGCTCACCAATTTCCATCACCTTTTCGCCATCAGTCGTGAACTTCTGAATGGTGTGGATGCCATCGTCGGCGGCCAACAGAGTATCGTCGCTGGGGCTGTAGTAGAGCCCGTGGGTGCGGTTTTTGCTGAACTGTCCCTCGCCAAAGGAACGGATGAATTGCCCGTCCTTGTCGAACACCATGATGGGATGTTCACCGCGAGTTAATATGAACACCCGGTCCGCACCATCAACTGCCACGCCGGGACATTCCAGCAGCTTCATGCCATCGGGCAGATGCATCCAGTCCTCGACGAAACGATACTGAAAATTGCCCTCACCATAAACGTCAGCCATACTGATTACCTCACTTGCATAGATACCGGCGGAGCATGCAACGGTGCGCTTTCACCTGCTCCGCCTGACTGAGGGTATCCTACGGTTTGCCAGCTACGGTGTCAAGCTGAGTTCATGAGTTGGGAGTGGTTTTCTAACTCAGGATTGCGCTGCCCTCACCCTTGAGGTAGTCGGCGGTGCGCAGAGCTAAAGCCTCGATGGTAGTGGTGGGGTTGATGCAGGCCCCGGTGGTGAAAATGCTGCCGTCAATCACGAACAGATTGGGCACATCGTGGGCGCGGCCCCAGCGGTCGACTACCGAGTTGTTGGGGTCGTCTCCCATTCGGGCGGTGCCCAGCAAGTGCCAGCCGGCGTTGCGGCGCAGCCTGGAGGCGAGCACTTTCTTGGCCCCGGCCGCCTCCAGCGCTTCTGTGCCGCGTGCCACCGCGTGATCCAGCATCTTGTTGGTGTTATCGCTGACGGTGTACTGCATCTTGGCTGCCGGGATACCATGCGAGTCGGTGAGCACCGGGTCAAGAGTCACCTGATTGTGCTCTTCGGGCAAGTCCTCAGTCATCAGGGTAATCGCCATCATATGACCGAAGCGTTCCGAGAAGTCTTTGTGGTGGTCGTCGCCCCAGGGCACCGGCTGGCCCAACAGACCGCCCAGAGCAGTGGCCAGCGGCGGCAGTTCATTGCCCAGTACCTGCATGTCGTAGCCACGGACAAAGTCGCGGCTGGTGTCCGTCTCGTAAAACTCCTGGCTGAGCATGGCACTGCCGCGCGGCCCGCCCTTTTGCTCAAACCATTCGTCGAATATACCCAGCACAATTCCGCAGGGGTGGTGCATCAGGTTTTTACCCACCAATCCGCTGCTGTTGGCCAGACCGTCGGGGAAAAGGTTGGATTTGGAATTGAGCAGCACACGCGTGGTGCCGACGCCGTTGCAGGCCATGACCACAACCTTGGCTCTCTGAATCTGTAGAGTTCCCTGGGCGTCGTAGTACAGCGCGCCCTCAGCCCGCCCCGATTTGTCGACCAGGATTTCTCTCACCCTGGCGTGGGTCTTGAGTTGGGCGCCTTTCATTAAGGCTTTGGGCCAATAGATGATGTCGGAACTACTGAAGGAACGTAGATAGCCGCCGTAGTCTGGGTCGCGACCATCATGCTTGACTGAGGAAGCCGCGTTATCCGCCGCCCACCAGTGCCAGCCCAACTTGTTAAACCCCCGGGCCATCGCCTCGCCGCCGGGTCCAATAGCCAGCGGAGGGCAGGGACGCTCCGGCTTGGGAGGGTAGGCCGGGTCGCCGCGCAGCCCGGAGACACCCTTCATCCGGTCGTTGAGGTCGTAGTATGGCTCCAACTCCTGATAGGTCATGGGCCAGTCGTCGGCCACACCATCCAGGGTCTTCACGCGGAAATCCGAGGGGTGGAACCGGGGGAAGTGGGAACCCCAATGGATTAGACTGCCGCCGACGGCGTTGTACATCAGCGGCGAAATGGGAGTCTCGTCCTCGTTGACCGGATAGTCCTCGGCCAAGCGACGAAAGTTTGGGTTGGGATTAAAATCGGTCTGCCAGTGCAGTTGGCTATCAGGTTGGTCGGTGGGGAAGGCGTTCAGCGGCACCCATCCACCCTGCTCCAGACACACCACCTTGACGCCCGCTTCAGCCAGGCTCCAGACGAAGGCCCCACCGGAAGCTCCAGCCCCAATCACCAAGACATCAGCTATATTTTCTTGCTTGGCCATTATTCACTCCGATTTCTAGGCATATAACAAATCCGCCAAGCCAACGGACCGGCTCATGGTTCGACAAGCTCAGCACGAGCGGAACAGATACTCAATTCTGAACCGATGAAAGAAGGCGGCCCGTTATCGCCGCTCAAACAAAGCGGCCACGCCCTGTCCGCCGCCGACGCACATGGTCTCCAGTCCGAACTGAACGTCTCGGCGTTCCATTTCGTGCAGCAGCGTGGCCAGGATGCGAGCGCCAGTGGCCGCTATCGGATGCCCCAGAGATATGCCAGAGCCGTTGACGTTCAGCCTTTCTTCATCTGATAGCTTCCACTCCCGCAACACTGATAGTACCTGGGCGGCGAAGGCCTCGTTAAGCTCGATCAAGTCCATGTCGTTCAGGGACATGCCGACTTTGTTCATCAGCTTGATGGCCGCTGGCACCGGCCCGATGCCCATGTAGGCCGGATGGCAGCCGGTAACCGCCCATCCCTTGAGGAAGCCCATCGGCTTCAGGCCCAACTCCTCAAGTTTGTCCTCGGCCACCACCAGGCACACCGAGGCCGCATCGTTCTGGCTGCTGGCGTTGCCAGCGGTGACCGATCCATCCTTCATTACTGGCCGCAACCGCCCCAATACATCCATAGATGTGTCGGAGCGGGGGCCTTCGTCCTTGTTGAAGGGAATTGGGTCACCCCGACGTTGGGAGATGGGCACGTCAACTATTTCGGCATCAAACTTGCCCGCCGCAATTGCGGCCACCGCCCGCTGGTGACTGCGCAGGGAGTACTCGTCCTGCTCTTCGCGGGAAATTTCATACTGCTTGGCCAGGTTTTCGGCGGTCTCCACCATGCCGGAAATGCAGCCAAATCGCTCTTCGGGGGAGATGGTCTCCCGGGCACGGGCCAATCGATCGTGCATTGTCACCGAGCCGAAGCGTGCACCCCAGCGAGACTCATTTACATAAAACTCGGCGTTGCTCATGCTCTCGACGCCACCGGCAATTACCACGTCGGCGTTGTCAGTCTGGATCAGCATGGAAGCGTTGAGGATTGCTTGCAGTCCCGATGAACAGCGACGGTCTAGTTGATAGCCCGGCACTTCAATGGGCAGATCGGCCTTCAACGCCGCCAGCCTACCAATGGCGGGATTCTCGCCGCTGGGGTAGCCGTGGCCAAGAATCACGTCGTCCACCTTTTCAGGGGGCAATCCAGTACGCTTCAGAACTTCTTTGATAACAGTGGCTGCCAGATCAGCGGCTGAAACACTTTTCAAGCTGCCGCCGAAACCGCCGACAGCGGTGCGCACCGGCGAAACAATTGCTACTCCTCGCATCAGTAACTCCTTAACTGGGTCAGGGATTTTGGTCTACTACCTATGGGTAGAGGCCAACGTATTACATGGGCATTAATATACCCTTTTTGCTCAGGTGATGTCGAATTGGGGATGGAACAGCCGCGCTGTCAGAGTGCGCTGGTATATCGAATTATTTCCTGTAGAGATCAACTTGCTCACAAATTTTCGATGGGTATCCCTTCCATATGGTCGGCTGGCTCAAACCCAAACACTTTGGAGTAGAAATAGAACTCAGCTTCCAGGGCGCGCTTGATATTCTCCGATAGCCGAAAACCGTGCTGCTCTCCCTCAAAGGCGATATAGGCGGTGGGTATCCCCTTTTGCCGGACCGCCTCAAACATCATCTCGGCCTGGTTGGGCGGCACAATTTTGTCCTCCAATCCCTGCAACAAGATCAGTGGGCAGGAAAGCTGCTGAGTAAAGTTGATCGGTGAACGCGCCTGGTACAAGTCTTGCATCTCAGGATAAGGGCCGATCAACGCGTCCAAGTAGCGCGACTCAAACTTGTGGGTATCCCTGGCCAGAGATTCCAGGTCGCTGACCCCATAATAGCTGGCCCCGGCCTGAAACACATCCCGAAAGGTCAGTACCGCCAGGGTGGTGTAACCGCCCGCGCTGCCGCCATCGATGGCCAGCCTATGTTCGTCGGCCAGTCCCCGCTGCACCAGATACCGGGCGGCGTTGACGCAGTCGTCAACGTCGGTGATGCCCCACAGTCCGTTGAGCCGCTGCCGGTATTCTCGACCGTATCCAGTGCTGCCGCCGTAGTTCACATCAAGCACCGCGAAGCCGCGACTGGTCCAGTATTGAATCGGCAAGTTCAGAGCCGCTGACGCTGCGGCGGTTGGCCCTCCATGAGTTTTGACCAGCAACGGAGGCTTTTCATCCGGCGGCGCCGAGAAATCGCCGTTACCTGGCGGGTAATAATAGGCGTGAGCAGTACGCCCGCCCTCAGTGGGAAACTCGACAGTCTGGGGGTAGGACAGATAGCTGGCGTCCACCTTGGCCGAGTCAGCCAGTCTCAGGGTCTCCAGGTGTCCAGAGTTCAAATCCAGACGCAACAATGACATTGGCTTGGTTGGAGACCCGGCCTCGAACACCACCTTACCAGCAGAGACTTTGAGGTCGCCTCTCCCCATTTCCGAGTAAGGAATATCTATTGGCTCAAGCCGCTTCGATGCTATATCTAAGCTGGCGATGCGCCAAGAGCCGCGCTGATTGTAGGCGCAGATGATTCTTTCCGCCGAATCAAAGCCGTAACAGCACGCGGCAAACACCCACTGGGGCTTGCCAAACTCCGCCTCCACTGGAAGCAAAGGCCCAGGCAGCAAGGGCTGGACTTCGTGGCCATCCCAACGGTACAGATTCCACCAGCCGGTACGGTCAGAAACAAAGCAGAGCTGTCCGTCGGGTGACCACTCCGGCTGAAAAATTGACTCGGAGATTCCTCCGGCGACTGGGACGGCCTCGCCCAATGTGCCGTCATTGGCCACTGACGCGACCCACAACTCAGTGCCGTCCCAGGGCATATTGGGGTGATTCCAGGTCATCCAGGCAAGCTGGGAGCCATCTGGACTTAGACGGGGGGATGAGTAGAAATCGTTGCCGGAGACCAGTATCTGCGGCGGTGACTGGCCGTTGACGTCCAGACTTGTGATCGTGTTAATAGCCTCTTGACCAACGGCTGTATGGTCTTCTTGCACGCAGATGATGCGATTTCTGAGACGATCAACGCAGTAATCGGCGTATCTGATGTCTGATTCCGCGGTGATGGCGCGAGGCGGATGTCCCGGTTCCTGCCGGTAGACCCGCTGGTCAGCATAGTTGGAGAAGTAGACCACGCCGCCGGATACGGTAAACGCGCCGCCGCCATACTCGTGGACACGGGTGCGGACGCTGAAGGGGGGAGGTGTGATGTCAGCAATTTGCCCATCTTGCCCAAGGCGTACGACAACGTTACGACCAGCTTCGGCGGGCCTCATTTCCACCCAGTAAACGTCCGACCCGTCCAAAACTATCTGACCCAGTCCCACGCTTTCAGCAACAATGAGGTCGGTGGATATAGGGGATTTCCAAGAGCCGTAGGGTTTGATTTGGGAGGAATGGTCACTCATATCACGAGCCTAGAATTCAAAGTTGCAGCATGTGACAAAACACATTGACTGATTTAACCATGCTCATGATACGACAACTGTAGCCCAATTGGAGATACTTGAAGAATAGTTTAAAATTGGTGACGGGTCTCAATTTCCCCCTAACCGTTCAGCTAAACGTTCAGGGATACTGACTCAGGAGATATCTTTGCCTCCTCTTTGGCTCTGGACCCACATTGAAACACCAGGTCACGGAACTCGGCGATATTGAACGGTTTGCTCAGCGAGAGGTTTCCGGTGCCACTGATGAATTTGCTAGTTTCCTGGCTGGCAATATCCCCAGTAACGAAAATTACCTTGCTGGCTTGCTCTGGGTTTGACCCCTCTATGAGCCAATATAGTTCTTCTCCGCCCATCCCCGGCATTTTCAGGTCTAGAATGATGCAGTCGTAGAAATCACTTTGGAGTTTGTGCCACGCCTCGTTTCCGTTTTCAGCCAGGTCAACTGTACACGACTCTAAAGATAGGAGTGAAGCGACCAATTTTCTGATGTTGGCCTCATCATCCACCACCAAAACGTGCATGGGTTTATCGGGCGCAGGCGTTGGTTGTTTCTCTGGCTCCTCTATTTCCAACACACCGGAAGGGCTTAGAATTGGAATTTCAATATGGAACGTGGTGCCTATACCCAAGTCACTCTCAACCCATATATCTCCGCCGTGTAGCTTGATTATCCCGTAGGATATGCTCAGCCCTAAGCCAGTCCCCTTTCCTACTTCTTTGGTGGTGAAAAAGGGATCGAAAATCTCATGCCGCCGCTCCGGAGGGATACCAGGCCCATTGTCAGATATGCTGATCCTAATGTTGCCTTCCGATACGCTGGCGCCAACGACCAATGCCCCCCCATTGTTGGCCTCAATCATGGCCTGCTCGGCATTAGTTACTATGTTGAGTATTACCTCAATCAATTGATTATCGTCCGCCATTGTGTAAGGAAGGTCTTGATCCCATTGGCTGGTTAAAGCAATGTTGTTGATCCTGAAATCAGGGGCTTTCAACTCCAACGCCCGTTCCAAGACAGTTGTCACGCTCACGTATTGCTTTTCCGGCTCATGCTTCCGGGCAAATGACAATAGATTCTTGACGATTTTGGCCGCCCTCTCGGCCTCCAAAAATATTCCCTGGAGCCGAGATTCGACGGCTTCAGGTTGCCCCTGGTTCATCAAGATTTGGGAGAAACCCATCACGACAGTGAGGGGATTGTTGATTTCATGGGCCACACCAGCGGCCAACTTGCCAACCGACACCAATTTGCTGGTCTCCCTGATATGTTCCTCGGTTGCCTTGCGTTCGGTAACGTCTCTGGCGATGCCGAGTATTACTTTCTTACCGTGGTATTCCACCAGGGTAGTGTTCAGGTCAACGCAAATTTCATCGCCGTTTGGCCGTTCAAAGTACAAATCGTTGATGCTGGCTTGGCCTTGTTCCAGCGTTCTACAGAGCAGTTCTGGGGCATTGGACTGCATTGATTCAGAGCAAAAAAGCATAGGCAGGGTCATATTGAGCAGCGACTCTCTGGAACGGCCACTGATCTCTTCCATTTTGAGGTTGACGTCGATGAACCCTCCGGTGGACGGTTCCATAGTAAAAATGCCGGCATTGGCTTTCTCCACCAGGGTTCGGTACTTGATTTCAGACTGCTGCACCTGCTCCAAAAGGTTGCGGTTTTCGGTTAAAAGGCTCTTTTGGCGGAGGGCATTGTTGATGCTGGTAGTAAGAGCATCAATGTCCAGAGGTTTGATGTGGTAGGCAAAAGCTCCTTGATTAACTGCTTCAATAGCGGTTTCAGTGGTAGCGTTGCCGGTTATAACGATGAAAGCCGCGTCTGAGCTAACTTGTTTCAGGTGGGATAGTATTGCCAGGCCGCTCATGTCGGTTAGTTTCAAGTCAGATATCACCAGGTCGACCGGAGATTCCCCCATCTCGGTCGACAGATATCGAATCGCTTCATCCCCATTCTGACAACCGACTACTTGATATCCTTCGTCCTCCAGAATCGCGGACAAGGTGAGTAGCATGCCCTTTTCATCGTCAGTAATAAGTATTTTTGCCGGGTAGGACATCGTTGCTCCCTATCACGCAGCCGGCGCCGAAACTGATTTCAGGCCAGTAATTGAATTCATCAAAGTTAGCAAATTGTCCGGGTCGACCGGCTTCGTAAGCACCGAGTAGGCCCCCTCATGCAAGGCATTTCTGACCGACTCCTCCAGGTCGTACCCAGAGACAAAGATGACCTTGACATCCACGTCGATCCTTCTGATTTCCTCAAAGGTCTCCAGTCCGTTCAGACCGGGCATAACCAGATCCATTAGTATGATGTCGTAATGTTGCTTCTCCGCTATTGCGATAGCGTGCTTGCCGTCTTCCGCCTCGGAGACCTCGTAGCCAGTGTCGTCGAGAATAACGCGCAAGGTTTCCCGATGGTTCGCCAAATCGTCCACCACCAGAACGCCGGTGGTTTTGAGAACACCTTGGATGATGTCGATGATCTGTTCCATGGCGAAAGGCTTGTAGAGAACCCCATAGACCCCTTCTTGCAGGGCCGCCTTCACCAAATCCTCTACGGCAAAGCCGGTCATCATTACGACAACTGAATGGGGGCTAACTTTTTTGATCTCCCGATAGGCTTCAACGCCGTTGATTCCCGGCATTTTGATATCCATGAAGATCAGGTCAAAGAAACTGCCCTGGGCCGCCTCAATGGCCCGGTAGCCATCCGCCACCCCCACCACATCAAACCCTTCATCCTCAATTATTCCCTCCAGGGTAATGCGCATCCCCGGGTCGTCGTCGACCACCAAAATTCTAGCGGGGTTGTTTTTCATGTCAGTGCCTCCGATCTCTTTGCTGCGTTGCCCAGCAATGGCAACTTGACCGCGAAGGTAGTTCCTTCGCCTTTGCGACTAGATACATTGATCGTTCCGCCGTGCTTGGCAATAACCTGCTGGCATACTGCCAGGCCCAGTCCGGTGCCTTTGATTTTGGTGGTATACAACGGCTCAAAGATGTTCTTCAAAGCTTCTTCGCTAATGCCTTCCCCAGTATCCTGGAAAACTACCTCGGCAAAATCCCCTTTCCGCCGGGTAGTGACGGTTAATTCGCCACCCTCGGCCATGGCCTCATTGGCGTTAATCGCTAGATTGGCAAACACACGTTGGATTTGCTCCGCGTCAATGGGAACCTCGGGCAAGTCTGGGTCGAACTGCTTTGATATACGGACTCCCTCGCTCGCCTCCAAGGTGGCTAGAGCACTATCAACCACCTCAGTCAGGTTAGTAAGGGAAAGTGAAGGTGTGCTGATACGGGTAAAGGTTAAAAGGTCGGTTATTATTTGGTTGGAGCGATTTACT